>JANQEX010000046.1 GCA_028278105.1 Alphaproteobacteria bacterium
AGTATCGTTGTTGTTGAACTGAATGACGCCCGGCGATCCGCCCGGCAGGCTTGTCGCGCCGCTGGAGGCCATGCTGATCCAGTTCGTGCCGTTGCAGAATTGCAGGACGTGATGGTCCGCGTTGTAGATGATCTGCGTTTCCTCTCCCGCCGGGTTTGTGCAGGCCGCCCGCGCGGCGAAGCCCGTCAGCAAAAGCGCGCAGAAAAGGGCAAGGGCGGCAAACCGGCGCGTCATGGTCCGGCCTGCGGCGATGGAGGGGTGGGACTTTCGAGGTATTGCGGCGGCGGCAACCCGTGCTCCGCCCGGAGCAGACAGGGCAGGGCCTTCACCGGCTCCGCGCCGATCACCCTGGGGCAGGGCGGCGGCGGTTTTGCGCTTTCGTTTTGTGTGGTTGCTTTTTCAGGGACAGGAGTCTCGTCCTTCAGCCCGCCCGTCACCGGCGGCGTGGCCGCGGCCACGGCAATCCCGACGGCGATTCCTGCAAGGATAAGCGACCGACGCGCGCGCACGTGCAAACTCCCCCTGGTGACTGGGAGTTCAGAAACCGCCGTTAGACGATTGCAGGGGCCTTTGGCCGTGAGGCTTGGACATGCGCCACTGCCTCCCAGCCCAATAGACCGGAGGCAGCGTTCCTGTCGGCAACGCTAGAGACCGCTAACGGTGAGGTTCTGACACCCCAAAAGCGGTGTTTCCCGCTTTCACGATGATTATGCATGATTGAATGAAAAGGTCAACGTGCCCGGAGCGGGGGTAGTGGGTTCGCTTGCCCCCTCGACAATCATGCCCGTCCCCGCGCCCGGCTTCGCCGAGGTCTGGCATGACATATATTCCCCTCCCTTTGGCCCGCCTTGACTCCCCTCCCCTTGCCCGGCTTCGCCTTCGGCTACGCCGAGGTCCTTGGAGCAAGCTTGTCCGCCGAAGCTCGCAGAGCGGAGGCGGAAGGGAGGGGTTGGGGGTGGGGTGGAGCGTTGGTCTTTTCAAGGCCTCGGCATTTACGCTGTTGGAAACCGGCGGACCCCACCCCTTGATCCCCTCCCTCAAGGGGAGGGGAATGTTAGTGTCATGCTGGTCCCGGTTTTTCCGCCTTTGCAAGCTTCGGCGTGACGAAGAGGCAAAACCTCGGCGAAGCCGGGTACCAAGGTAAACTCCAGCCCCTCTGCTTCGCCCAAGGGCTTCGCTGGGTTATTCGCCAACTCACCCGCCGGGACCTGCCGGTATTTTCGGAAATAGCTATAAAAGCCTTTATCCGGCCGGTTCCGCGCGCTAATTTTCCCGGTGGAAGCGGCTGGGCTGCGCGTCAGGCCGGAACAATTCCTCGGGGCCGATAATCTTCCTTCGGGAGCTGTCCCTGTCTTGGGCCGTGGCCCCTGGCATATGGCGCCCACCTGCTTATGCAGGCCGCGAAGGAATGTATGGGCCAACGGCAATTCCGGCTGCTTCCACTTGTTCTTGATGGGCTTCCGCTTATGTCCGCTCTTTCCCTGCAGAAAGGGAGGCTGCGCGCCGAAATCATGGAAAAGCTCGCCGCCGCGCCGCCCGGCGGGGAGGCCGCGTTTCGCGCGCGCGATCATTTTCTTTCGGCGTTTTCGTTCAACGCCTCCCGCATCATTTCCGCCTATCTGCCCATACGCCACGAGATGGATCCCCGTCCCTTGATGGCGGCGCTGGCGGGGTGCGGCCATGCTCTTTGCCTTCCGGTGATGCAAGGCCGTGGCGCGCCGCTGCTGTTCCGCCGCTACGCTTTCGGCGACCCGCTGGAGACGCGGCCCTTCGGCCTGCGGGAGCCGTTGGAGAATGCGCCCGTTCTGGTTCCCGATGTTATTCTTTGCCCGCTGGTGGCGTTTGACCGGCGGGGGCGGCGGCTTGGCCATGGCGCGGGCTGTTTCGACGCTACGCTGCGCGCGCTGCGCCGCGCGGACCATCACGTGACGGCCATCGGGTTTGCCCATGCGCGGCAGGAAGCGCCGGAAGTCCCGGCCGGCGAAAACGACGAGCCGCTTGACGCCGTGATAACGGAGGACGGCGTGGTCCGCCTTACTGGACAGGCTCCGGGGGGGCCGTTATAGTCCGGCAGTCCTTTTTCAGGAGATAAAGAGTCATGCGCATCAGCCTTTTTCCGCTCCTTGCCGCCCTGGCGCTGGCCGTTTTTCCCGGCCTTCCCCTTCATGCCGGGGACGGGCCGCAAGTTTCCGTGACCGCGTCCGAAAAAACGCCGCCCGCCAAGGCCGGCAAGGCGAAACAGGGTCTCAAGGCGGATGAGAAAGGCGCGGTCAGCGAAACCCGCATCAAGCGCATGCGGTCGCGCTGGAGAAAAATGACCCCGGAACAGCGCGCGGAAATGCGTCAAAAGGCCGCCCGCCGCCTGAAGGAGCGTTTCGAGCGCCTCAGCCCGCAGGAGCAGAACCAGATTACCGGCATCATGGCCCAGGTTGAAAAAATGAACCGCGAGCAGCGCTCCATCCTTTTGGCGAAGATCAACCAGAAAGCCTATAAGGAACGCCAGCGCAAACGCCTGATGAAAGAGCAGGCCGTCAAGGGCATCACCGCGCCCACCGCGCCCAAAGCCCCGAAAGCGGAAGCGCCCACGCCTCCCGTTTCGGACAAAAAGGCGCCGGAATGACCAGGGACACCGGTTCCGCCGCGCCGTCCGATGAAGGCGGCGGCGTTGCCCAGCGCGCCGAAAAGCTGAAGGCGCTGAAAGAGCACTACGGCAATCCCTTTCATGTCGCGCGTTTTGACAAACAGCACGCGGCGGCGGCGCTGCAAGAGCGCTTCGCCGGTCTGCCCGCGGGCCAGAAAAGCGATGTCACCGCCAAAGTCGCGGGCCGGGTCATGGCCGTGCGCAACAGCGGCATGTTTCTCGATCTGCTGGACGACAGCGGCCGCATCCAGGTGTTCCATAACCTGAAGGAAGCGGACGAGGCGCGGCTCAGGCTGTTGAAGCTGCTTGATCTGGGCGACATCGTGGGCGTGGAGGGCGTGGTGCGCCGCACGCCAAGGGGCGAGCTGACCCTGGATGCGGCGGACCTTGTGGTTCTGGCCAAGGCGCTGGAGAACCCGCCCGAAAAATACCACGGGCTGAAGGACGTTGATTTCCGCTACCGCCACCGCGAGCAGGACCTGGTGGCCAACGAAAAATCGCGCGCCACGCTGCGCGCCCGCTCGCGCATCATCTCCGGCCTGCGGCGCGCGCTGGATGATCGCGGCTTTCTGGAAGTGGAAACGCCCGTGCTGCACAATCTGGCGGGCGGTGCGCTGGCGCGGCCCTTTGCCACGCACCACAATGCGCTGGATATCCGGCTTTACCTGCGCATCGCCACCGAACTGCATCTCAAGCGTCTTGTCATCGGGGGCCTGTGCGAAAAGGTTTACGAAATCGGCCGCATTTTCCGCAACGAGGGCGTCAGCCCCAAGCACAATCCCGAATTCACCTCGGTCGAGATCTATCAGGCCTGGGTCGATTTCGAGGCGATGATCGAAATCACCGAAAGCCTGATGGCCGAAGCCTGCCGCGCCGTGCATGGCGAAACCAGGGCCCTGTTTGGCGGCGTGGCGATGGACTTCACGCCACCGTTCCGCCGCGTCTCCATGCTTGACCTGATTCAGGAGCATACCGGAACTGATTTTGGCCAGTTCAAGGAAATAAAGGCCGCCCGCGCCGAGGCCGAAAAGCTGCGCGTGCCGCTGGAACGGCATATGAACTGGGGCCAGATCGTCGAGGCGGTGTTCGCGCACGCGGTGGAGGGAAAGCTTGTCCAGCCCGTTCATGTGACCGATTTGCCGAAAGACACCTCGCCGCTGGCCAAGGCTTGGCCGGAACGGCCGGATATCGCCCAGCGGTTCGAGACGTATGTGAATGGCTGGGAAATCGCCAACGGCTTTTCCGAACTGAACGATCCCGAAGAGCAGCGCCGCATCTTTGAAGGGCAGGCGGCGCAAAAAAGCGCGGGCTTCGCCGAGGCCCACCCGGTGGACGAGGAATTTTTAAAGGCGCTATCCTTCGGCATGCCGCCCATGGGCGGGCTTGGCGTCGGCATCGACCGGCTGGTGATGCTCATCACCGACAGCCCAAGCATCCGCGAGGTGATCGCTTTTCCCACGCTGCGGCCGATGACTTGATTGGCATTGAGGTCAAGAAGCACGAAAAGCTTTGCACGATTCCCGTACACGCCGCTATTCCTTATGCTAATTCTTCTCGCAGTAAAGCAGCGCGACGTTCTTCGGACGGGTTTCGGTTGAGCCCGTGGAACCGGAATTGAACGCGGCGATATCGACTGTATGGCTGTGATTGCCGGCAGATCCTGTATTGCCTTGTGTCGGGTTGCCATAGCTCCAGAAATCGCCTTGATAGCCATAACCGAAAGTATAGCCATTAGAATGATAGTGATTGCCATCTGTGGACGTGCTCGTGGACGGTGGGTCAACCGAATGATAATGGCTGCCAAGAACATCGGCCTGGGTCGCGCCGGGCGCGCGGGTGCCGTCGGGATCGTTGCCCGCGCCATTATCGATGCCGCGAATGAAACGTCCTCGCGCGGGGGTATATTCGCTCCAGCCCGAGGGGCAACTCGTCAGGTTAAAGGCCATGACCGCGCCGGAAGGGATTCCACTCACCGCCGCCCAAGTGCTATCGCCCCGCAGATAGGTGCTGCTTGAAGCTGTGCCGCTGCCAAGCCGGGCGGCGGGCGTTGTGCCGCTGGCAAGGTTCGAGGCATTCAGCGCGGTGAGTGCGGAGCCGTCGCCAGAAAAGCTGCCAGCCGTCACCGCGCCGCTGATGGTGGCGGCGCCGGCAACGTCGAGCGTTTGGGCGGGAGTGGAGGTGCCCACCCCAAGCCGCTCCAGCGAATTATCCCAAAATAGTTTTACGTTGCCGCCGAAGGCGTCGTTGTTGTTGAACTGTACATAGCCGTTCGATCCACCCGGCAGGCTTGTCGCGCCGCTGGAAGCGGTGCTGATCCAGTTCGTGCCATTGCAGAACTGCACGACATTATAATCCGCGTTATAGATGATTTCACCCGCCGTCCCGGCCGGATTGGCGCAGTCGGCATGCGCGGCGGAACCTGTCAGCAAGACCGCGCAAAAAAGCACGAGGGCGGCAAGACGCGAGGGACACAATACGTATCCCGTCAGTTGTTTCCAGGTGGCACGGATTGGGTTTCGCATTTTTATGGTGTTTCCAATGAATGGCCGTTGTGGCAGGCCTTTGCACGGCTTGCAGGGCATATTCTTGGAATAGTGATGGAATGCAAAAAAACCGTTAACGGGATCGAGCGGGCGATGTTGAGCTGGGGCCGGAACGAAAGGGCCTCCAACACCGGAAACTCGCCCGGAATGCGGGAAATTTTTTTGTGCCAAAGTCCGTTCAAAGCCCCAAAAACGGGGGTGAATTTCCGACCAAAACGGGGTCGTCCGAATAGGGCCTCCGGGACTCTCGAACTCTCCCATCCGGAGCCACGAGTTGCAGCTATTGCCGCTCACATCCGGTTGAGGCCTGAGGCCGGGCCGATCATGGCCGGTTCGGGCCGTTCGTATTTTGCGCTGCCATATCCAAGTGGCGCGTGCATGTTGAGTACGACATCGGACAATTCAACTCAGGGCTCTTCCGTATTCGATCCGTCGTTACATGAATCAAAAATAGACGTCCCGTAGCTGCTTCTCGTCCCTGAGATCGTCCGCCTTCCCGGAGTATGAGACTGCTCCGTTTCGCAAGACATAAACCGTGTCCGCGACCGCAATCAACTCGCGCACCTTTTGTTCGACAATAATCAACGTTGTTCCCGATCCCGCATTTATGTCATTCAAGAACGCCAGCATCTCCTTGACCGCCTTTTGCGCCAGCCCTAACGATGGTTCATCAAGAAGGAGCAGACGAGGCCCGGACATCAGGGTGGCGCCGATGGACAGCATTTGTTTTCGTCCTCCGGACAGATTTCCGGCCTTTCTGCCATAATCTTCCTTCAGGCCCGGAAACAATTCCATCACCCGATCCCGGTTCTTCCCGATCAACCGTTTGTCCTCCAGCGAAACCGCGCCGAGGTCGAGATTCTCGGCGACGGAAAGATCAAAGAACACCCCTCGACCCTGAGGCGCGAACGCCACGCTGGCCCTGATGAGGTCCCGCGGCTTCGGGGATATCGTCGCTCCATCCAGCTTGACCGCTCCCGACCAAACCGGGGCGAGACCGAATATCGCTTTCAACAACGTCGACTTGCCGGACCCATTGTGCCCGATCACGCCGACGATCTCTCCGGGATACGCCGCGAGGCTTACGCCGCCTACGACGCGCTTTTTGCCGTATCCCGACACGATGTCTTCCACGGCCAGAACAGGTTCGCGCAAATCAGGCAATGTAAGCCTCTATCACTTCGCGGAGTTGAAGAACATGCTCCGGGACCCCTTGATGGATCACCCGTCCATGATCCATCACGACGAGCCCGTCGGCCACCTGACGAACCGCGCCTATGTCATGCTCAATGAAGACGATTGCCTTTCCCTGGTCACGATACAGCCGCATCAGGTTCAGTACTTTCAGCGTCATCTCCGGGTGAAGGCCCGCGACCGGCTCGTCGAGAAGGAGAACCTTCGGATCCATCGCCAGGCAGCAGGCGAGGCTCAACAGCTTCTGCTGGCCGTAGGAGAGGGCGCCTGCCGAAGCGGCGGCATGGTCCTCCAACCCGACCATGTCCAGTATTCGCTCCGCGTTCCGCCTGTTCGCTTTCCCTCGAAGCCGCCTTGCTGCTGCCGGGATTCCCTGACGCCCCCTTCGACTGCCCCGATTCTCGCTCCAGAGAAGCACGTTCTCGATGACGGATATCGACACGGCCAGCCGAACCTCCTGAAAGGTGCGCGCCACGCCAAGCCGGGCAATCCTGTGCGGAGCAAGACCCGTCGTCTCAATATCATCAAGGACTATTCGACCGATGTCGGGTCGCGCGAAGCCTGTCAGCAGATTTAGAAACGTCGTCTTCCCGGCTCCATTCGGGCCGATCACGGCTGTGATTCCGCTCAAGGGGATTTCAATATCCACATCTTCCACCGCGACGGTTCCATCGAACGACTTCCAGAGATTTTCGCATAGCAATCTCTTCATCGGAAATTACCGTCCCAACCGGACCCGGCCCATTATTCCCTTCGGCCAATAGAGTATTATCAAGACCAGCATCGCTCCATAAAAGCACTGGCGAATGTTGAAGGCGATATCGCTCGGCATCCCGGTGAATCGCAGTATTTCCGGAACCACGAGAAGAACAGTCGCTCCGACGGCGGGCCCGAACAGGCTCCCGGCCCCGCCGAGCGCGACCATGAGCAAGATCAATATCGATTCATCGATCGAGAAATTCCGAGGCTCAATGTAGGAAATATAGCTGCCGTAAAACGCTCCACCCAATGCAGCGAGCGAGCAACTGACAGCGAAAATAAGTATCTTAATCTTGCGCGTGTTTACGCCGGCCGATTGCGCATAGTCTTCATCATCGCGAATGGCATGCAAAACACGACCGGCGGGGCCGTGCGTCAGATACGCGACAACAACATGGGCGAACGCCGCCAGAATAAATGCGAACAAAAACAATTCGAGCGGGCTATCTATTTCCCAACCCAGAATCAACGGCTTCCTTATTCCGGTCACTCCGAACGGGCCCTGGGTCAAGTCGATCCAATTATTAAAAATGCCGAATGCAACCATTTGAAAGCTAAACGTCGCAATTACAAAATAGTCGTCCCGAACGCGAAGGGACGGCAACGAGACCAACGCGGAGAGAACCGCCGCGACGAGCATGCCGGCGCCGACGGATAACACGAACGGCACGCCCAGCCGCTCGGCGATCAACGCCGATCCGTAGGCTCCAAGGCCCGCAAAAGCCGAATGCGCGACCGACATCAGCCCAGCATGGCCCGCGAGCAAATCAAGCGAAACCGCGATCGCGCTAAACAGGCAAATGAGCGTAAGAATATGAAGAACGTAGTCCATGCCGGCCTCACGCCTTCCGTATACGCGCCTTGACGATTCCCTCCGGCCGCAAGAGCAACGCGATCATCAGGCATCCGAAAATGATGGTATCCTGCCAGGCCGTTGAAATGTTCCATACGCCCAGGTTTTGAAGGGCCGCGACCAAGGTTGCTCCGGCAGCGATACCCGGAACGGAAATTTGTCTCGTCGCTCCACCGATGATGACCGAGGCGATGCTCATCAGGAGAATTCGCATCCCCATCGCCGGAACCATGTTCACGTCGAGCGCGACGAGCAAGCCCGCGGCCCCGGCCAACGCCGATCCGATGGCGGTAACGGACAAGAGAATCTTCGGAACATCGAACCCGCGAATACGCGCGAGTTCGGCATCACTCGCAACGGCCCGTATCATACGGCCCAACCGTGTCAGCCGAAGCAAGGCCGCTAGCGATATGAGAGCGGCCGCCGCCGTCCCGACCGTGGCGGCCTGAGCCGCGGTGACCGTAACTCCCATAATCCGCGCCGATGGCATAACGTATCCCGGCAAAAGAACTTTGGTTTCATTGCCGAATCCGAGCGCGATCATGTTTTGGATGAAGATATAGACGCCCACCGAGACGAGAAGCAAACCGAGGCTCGTGCCGCCCCTTTTTCCGACCTCGCCGTACACCATTAATTCGATTACGCAGCCCAACATCACGGTCAGAGCGATGCCGACAAAGAACGACACAAACAACGGAAGAATCGGGAATTGAAGCGCGAAGTAACAAAAGTAAGCCCCAGCCGCCACCAATCCGCCCAGGGCGAAATTGAAGAACCGCGAACATCTATAGGTTAAAGCAAACCCCGCGCCCACCAGCGCATACACGCTGGCCGCGACAATCGTATTTAAGACGAGCTGCTCCATATGCCGCCGTGCTTCGACGAACCGCCATCGGATCTAGGTTCAATGAACAATTACCAACACGAACATTCCCGCGGCCCGGCTACGCTAAAGCTACGCCGGGCCTCTTTGCAAGTGCGCCCTGCGAAGCCGAAGGCGAAGCAGGGAAACGAGAATCCCATTTTGTTTGATTATACTAACGAACTTATGAACAGACACACACCAATAAGGTAACCCGTCATGCCCGCCCCCGCCTGCGCGGGGGTAAACTCCAGCGGGGGCGGGGGGGTGATTTTCAAAGTGAGACACCACCAGACGTTCGGTCAGCTTGACTGCGCCCGTTTGGGCAAGGATCATCGCGGTCAGTTCAGCTTTTCAAATCGCCCATCGCGGTATGTGCGAACCTCCAGGGGGCGGTTTATGACATCGGTGGATGTGCCGAAAGTGATCGGGCCGGTGACGCCGGGGAAGTTGCGCAGACTCCGTAAAGCGTTGCGAAGGGCGGTTCCGTACAATTGTCCCGTGGCCGCCTTTGCGTCCTTCATGCCCTGAGCGAGGACCATGACGGCATCATATCCAACGCCGTTGTAGACGTTCATGTCGCGGCCATACCGGTTACGGAAAGCCGCGCGAACCCGGTCGGCCTGCTCCGTCGAGAGCAAAACCGGATAGTCGTAGATGACGCCGTCGGCGGCGCTGCCCGCAATCTTTACCGTCTCTTCTCCCTCGAAGGAATTGGACGCATAAGCCTGAATTTTGATGTCCATTTCGGCCAGTTGCTTCAAGATGGTCGCGACATCGGCCTGATAGCCGAGCAGGAAAAGAACATCGGGGCGTGTTGTCCCCACCGCTTTTTGAATTTGAGTCCGGAAATCCCGGGTGTCGGTGCCGTAGGCTTCGGATACGATGATGGTGATGCGCCCGGTCAGGGTGGTTGTAACCGCGTCACGGAGGCCGACCCCGTAGTCATTGTTGATATACAGGATCGCGGCGGATTTTGCGCCGGAGCGGATTGCCAGGTCGGCAAGGAACGCGCCTTCCTGGTTCGTGGGAACAAACAGGCGAAATATGAAATCTCCGGCGGCGGCTATCTTCGGCGACTGCGCCGACGGGCTGATCAGGACGATCTGGTTTTCCATCGCAATGGGTGCCATCGCCAGCGTCGTGCCGCTAAGCGTGCCTCCGATGACGGCCCGGACTCCACGGGCGCTTATCAGGTTCTTCAGCGCCGAAACAGCGGCGCTCGGCGAGCCTTGATCATCTTCGTTCAGGACCGAAACACGCCGGCCGGCGACGCCGCCCGCTGCGTTTATTTCGTCGACCGCCAAATCGATGCCTTCGCGTTCCCAAACTCCCCAAATCGCCGCGTCTCCAGTGAGGGGGGCGATATGTCCGATCCGAATCGGTGGGCCGCCAGTGTCCGGCTCTCCATCGGGTGTAAACCGGAGGAGGCGAGGATCAAGAAACAGGGCGAGCAGGACGGCGAGAATAGCCGCCAAAATGCCACCGCCGAGGCCGAGGCGCCACTTCTTAAGCATTTATTCCTTTGTTCCCGTGACTGTAAATTGGCTGATCACTGATGCTTGGCTCCCCGGGACGGGCTCGAACCGCCGACCCAGCGGTTAACAGCCGCTTGCTCTACCGACTGAGCTACCGGGGAATGCCTGTGGCAGATGCGCTTATAGATAAAAAATGGAGCCATGCCAAGCTTCTTGTGGCAATGCGGCACGGAAAAGTTGGATATTTTCCTTGTTGGCTATAAAGGATTTCCGTCTATTTTCATCCCGGTCCTCCGGGACGAGCCATCGGCATGCTGCGGGCGTGGCGGAATTGGTAGACGCAAGGGACTTAAAATCCCTCAGGCCGAAAGGCCTGTGCCGGTTCGATCCCGGCCGCCCGCACCACGCTTGCAAGGAAGAAGCGAGTCAGGGATGCGCGGCCTCGTAGGCTTCGACTTCACGCCGTAACGCCGCCAGATCGTCGTCCGCAGCTTTTAGCCGCCGCAGCTTGATTGTTCGCGGCCCCTGCTAAAAAGGGGTCCAACAACCTTTTGCCTGTTTATGGACACCCCCACGGATACGCGCCGCCAGTCGCAGCAATACAATTTAGACCCCCCCCCAACGCCGATGGAGAGTAATATTGATAAGTGCACGATCCGTTGTTCATGTTACAGCAGTTCGTATAATACGAGTGACAGGCAAAGCAACTTCCAAGGCTGACGCCGCCGGGTACATTGCTGTAGAACGAGGACCATTCGGCACATGAGTTGACGGGAACGTAGATGGAAGGAGTGTTATAATTGGTGACGGTATAGCAAACACTGCACACGTCGATCGCCGCCTGTCCACCGCTACCGCCAACAGTGTATCCATCGGAAGCAGAAGCCGTCGAAACGGACAGAGACATGAAAAGGGCCAACCAGCGCAGGATCGCTTTCGTGCTCCCCATTCCCCGCGAGTCCGCGCGAACTGGCTTGATTGCAGCTACCCGTTGAAACATGGGGCTTCCTGTCAGGGCCGGACCGGTATGGCTGGTTGTTGCTGTGGCTGCGGCGGCGCGACAGGCGCAGCGCCTGCTTCGGGCCGCATGATGACAATCGTCACGGCTTCCCGCTGACCGTCATTCGTCCCGGCCTTCCAGACGATACTCACAAGTTCGTTTTCCCTGATATCGGAAAACGAAGCGGCAACCTGTTTTTCCATAGGCGGAGGCGCGAGCGGCCCATCGCTGGCTTTATGGCGTCTCAGCTTCTCCTGAAACGCGGCGACTTCAGCCGCACGTGTTTTTTCATCCTTGACGCCCGCGTTTCTGAGAACCTTGGTTCTTTCAGTAATCGCGAAAACACGCTCTTTTCCGGGCGTTCCGCCCGGCGGGGTAAAAGGATTGAGCGTTATTCGATCCTCGCTGACGGACTGAACCTGGCCCGTCTCCGTGCTCGCCACGTTTCCCGTAGCGGCGGGCATGACAACCGGCGACGCCGGTGGCAATGGCGGGGGCGGCGGACTTGCCGTCCTGAGAAACAACCAGACCTCTCCCGCAGCCAGAAGGGCGATGAGCACAATCACCAGAACGTTAAATCGGCTCATGAAACACTCCGAACAAAGAAACTGCGGGGGTAGAACCTACGGATGCGCGGCCCTGTACGCCTCGAATTTGGCTTCCAGCGCTTCGTTGCGCGACTTCAATTCCTTCACTGCCTCGATCAGCGGAGCAATGAGTTGACCGTAATCGACGGATTTCTCGCCCTTCTTCAACTCACTCACCGCCGAGGGCAGAATCGCCTCGACTTCCTGCGCGATCACGCCCGCACCGGGTTTCCCGTCCCGCTTCCAGTCGAAGGTCACGCCGCGCAACCGGGAAACCATCTCAAGCGCGTTGGGAATGGCCTTAATGTTCCTTTTCAGCCGTTCGTCGGAATGGTGATAGTAGGCCGAGGCATAAGAAATGTTCATTGAAGTGGTGCCGTTCGGATCGACATAGTAGCTAGCGTCGTTGATGTCAAACATGATGGGAGCATACATATTGTGCTGCATCGTCACGGTGCCGTTCGAGAGATCGATATAAAAGGGCCGCAAGCTGTTGTAGGGGCCATACTGGTCGCCGGAGTTCGTAATCAGCATATAGTAATTTGCGCCGTCCTGATAATGCATGAAACCGTAATTGCCGTAAACCTGACGAAGAGCATATGGCGCTGTCGATTGTAGTTCTCCGCTCGCCCTTATGTTTCCTGATACATCCAGCTTTTGGCCCGGATTCGTCGTCCCGATGCCGACATTGCCGTCGTTACTTATATGGACAAGCTCAGTATAGACATCGGGATCACCAGAAACCGTGTTCTTTCTGAAATAGAATCCTCCGGAAGCGTCTCCTTTATTAAATACAAAATTGGGTCCTTGAGCCACGAGGTGAGTGCTGGTTTGAGTCGTACTGTCGCCGAACGCGATGCCACCTTCGACCTGCAATTTTATTCTATCTGAAAGCGCCCCCGGACTCGCCGTCCCGATGCCGACGTTGCCGGCACCTGTTATTCTGACCTTTTCTGATCCACTATTGTAGAAAGATATATAGTCATTATTTTCATTACCAAGTATCTTAGGCTCTGTACTCAATAACTTTACATGAGGAGAGAGATGTGATTCAAGATTCACGGAGGTGGATCATGAACACAAGGTTTGATTTGGACGATAAAGAA
>JANQEX010000018.1 GCA_028278105.1 Alphaproteobacteria bacterium
AGTCTGGTCACCAGCCGTGTTTGCGGCGGCCTCTCCTGGAACAGGCAAGTCTTCTTCGTTCATTTTTCTTGTTTCCTTTTTTTGGAGAGCGGTTCGAACGGTGCGGCGGCCGGAATTTAGGCTAAGTAGGCCGTGGCAGTCCGGCGGAAAATTTCTTGAAATGAAGAATGACGATTTGCCTGCCGCCAAGGGTGCCGCTACCCGTCAAGTTCGAGCATGTCTCGACAGCCCGCACAGGGACTAGGCAGCTTCAAGCATCGGAACAAAGCAAGCCAGTGTCCGACGGCGCATAAGCAGAAAAGCAAATCGCCAAAACCATGATTGGGTACCGCATGGTTCATCCCATATTAACTCTAACGGCTTCAAAAGGCGTTTCATATCAAGCCATTCAATTGAAATCAATTTTATGCATTTTTTACTTCCTTTTTATCACGTGCATTTAATATACCAATAGTCGATTACTCGCGGTGCTTTGGTGCGCCTATTTATAGATTCCAAATTTTTTTTCTCAGGAGCGTCATATGCGCGATACTATTTCCAGGGCCATTTTGGGCCTTCTACTCCTGCCGGCTTTCTTGCAGTCGCCCGCCGCCGCCAGCGTTTTGCAAGGCGACGCAACGAATTGCGATGGCGCCGATCCTTCCACTTATTCTTCTGCCGCATGCAAGAACAGCGTCAGCTTCATCCCGCTGCATGTCCTGACTTCCGACGGCTATAGCGAATGTGTGTATGTCGACAATGCTTCCGGCAATACCTATTTTATCCCCTTTCATACTCAGAACGAATGGTACCGTTTCAAGGTGGCCGCTCCCGGCCTTTCGCTTACGCTGCGCCCACCGATTTGGGAGATCGCGGGCACGGGCGCCTGTTCGAAGCCCTGCGGCGGCGGCACGCAGATGGTCAACTGGATCAATGGCTGCGGCGGGACAAAGACCACACAGCAAGGCTGCAACACGCAGGCTTGCCCTGAGGAGGAGTTGCCCAGCATATGCAGCGATACCGCGCCGGCCTACATGGCCCAGGCCTATATGGACGCGACGGGGCATTGCGCCGACCAGGCGGGCGCGATGACCTGGAATTCCGCTTACGACTATTACAGAAACCAGGGCATGACCGACGCGCAGGCGAAGCAGAAGGTCCGGGAAGGCATTTTTAAAGCCGTCGCGGAATACAACGCCTCGAACGACAAGGAAAAACACGAGTTCGCCTATAACAGGAACGCCGAGGTTCTGGGCAAGGTGCCGGGCGCGCTGTGCGACAAGGGTGCGGATTGCGATACATCGGCTCCCTCGACCTTCGTGCCCGCGGATCCGGAGCGGCAGCCGATTTCGGCGGCCACCTTCTCGGCCCTGACCGGAGGCAACACGGACCCGTCCGGCTTGGCCTACTATAACAGCCTGATCGTCAACGGCACGATCACCCGGTCGGAAGCCATCGCCGACATCAACAGGCATGTGGAGGAAAGCCGCGCCCCGGCTTGCGAGACGAAAGTCGGCTGGACCCCCTGGGCGCCATGGGGAGGCTGCGCCGGCGGTGGTGAGCGCGATCAGCACACGGCGCAGATTTGTGATGGGGTTACCGTGAGCAGCACGATTACGGACCATCAAACCTGCTGTAACTGCATGTAAACGAAAGAGACGGAACAAAGGGGACACAAAGGGTCTTTGACCCTCCTGACCCTTGTGACCCTCTCGACCCTTTATGGCCCTTTCGACACCCTAATCCGCGCCCTTTTCCGTTCCGGGAGGCGCGGTCACGCTATCCACCACGCCGATGATGTCCGCCTCCGGCACAAGGCCGATTTGCGAGGAGTCCAGCCCGCCGGACGGCGCGTCGCCCATCAGCAGATAAAGGCCGGGCGGGATGACGCCCTTGTGGTTCGTCTCGTAGAGCCGCAGCAGCTTCAGCCGCTTGCCGGAAAGATTGTAGCTTTCCCCGCGCGGGGTCTTCGCCTCCGCGCCGTTGATGAAAATCCGCCCGCCGCCGCGCAGCGCGAAACGGCCGCCCGGCAGGCCGATGGCCCGCTTGATGACCGGCGCCCGCCGGTTGGCGGATGTGCGGAACAGGACAAGGCTGCCATGGGCAATGGGTTTGCATGCGGCGGGCGTCGCGCGGATCTCCGCCCCCGCGGGCGCGCTTTCGAACAGGCTCGCGCCGCGCACCTCGTAAACCGTGACGGGGCAGTCAACAGGCATTATTGTCACTTGTAGCAAACAGCGCAAACTGGAGGGTTACTATTATAAGAACCATTTATATAAACTCCTCCCGTATTCTGGGTATAGCAAACAAGGGAACCAGCTGAACCATACGAATGCACCATGTAGTAGATCACTGTCACGTACCCGGTGTAAGCAACGCCATAGCCGCTGGGGCAGCTTGTGGTGCCCCAGACGGTGAACGCGCCGCCGCCGCCGCCGCCGCCCGCCGCATCGACATAGGCCTTGGTCGCGGCGTCGGAATCATTGGTAGGGGTGCCGAGGCCGGTCACGGAACTTGCCGTCACGGTGCCATTCACATCAAGCGTTGTGGCCGGACTCATCGTCCCGATGCCGACATTGCCGTTCTGGTCCATTCGCAAGCCTCCAACGCTTGCCGACCAGGGCGCAATGACCAGGCCTGCCGATGGTGGCACGGTTGCGCCCCAATTGATGACCACGTCTCCCGACGCTGCAATCGGGTTGTAAGAACTGGCGCCGTTATTGACCGTCATCCTCAATTGGCCCGATGCGTTTCCTGTCAGCCTGATTCCGTCATTGGCTCCAGTCGTACTAACATCCAGCTTGAATGACGGGGGTAGCCCAATCCCCACGCTTCCGTTATTGTAATAGATATTGCTGCCTGCAGTCGTCCATTGCGAGGACGACACAGCCGCCCAGGTCTGGTCCCCGCGCAGATACGTCGATGAATCCGCCGTGCCCGAACCCAGCCGCGCGGTGGGCACCGTGCCGCTGGAAAGGTTCGAAGCGTTCAGCGCGGTGAGCGATGCGCCGGAGCCGCTGAAGCTGGTGGCCGTGACCGTTCCAATGACTTCCAATGCCGAAAACGGTTCCGCCGTCCCGATGCCGACATTGCCGCTTTCGTCGACCACCGCCAGCACGCTGTCCGAAGAATCCCGCCACTCGGTCAGGTTTCCGCTCTGGCCCGCGGCACCCGTCACCACGAGGGGAATATCCGTCACCGCCTGCGATGTCAGCATCAACAGATCACCGGAGGTGGCATAGGTAACGGCCGCGGCACCACCAAGCCCTGTGCCGGTGTTATACTGCACCTGCCCGCTGGAGCCGCCCGGCGTGGTGACCGGCGCGTCCTCGGTGCAGGTGATGATGGTTCCGTTGGATGAGCACCACTTTCCGTTCGTCAGCGTGCCCACCTTGGGGTCGACTTCGGTGCCAAGACCCGACGCCGCCATGCTGACCCAGTCCGTGCCGTTACAAAACTGCATCACGCCGTGGTCGGCATTGTAGATGTTCTCGCCCGCGATGCCGGCCGGGTTCACGCAGTCCGCCCGCAGCGTTGCGCCTGCCAGCAGCGCGGCGCACAGGACGGCAAGGAAGGAAACCCGGCGCATCACGGCTCCTCCGCGGGCGGCATGGCCGGAATAACGGGAAAGGGATCAGGCGCCTCCAGGCCGGTCACAACACGGTTTTGGCACCCTGAAAAATTCACCGGCTCCGCCCCGATCACCCACGGGCAGGGCGGCAGCGGTTTTGCGCTTTCGTCCTGCGTCGCCGCTCTTTCGGGTTCGGCCGTTTTCAGTCCACCGATGACCGGCAGCATGTCAGCTGCGGCGACGCCCATGGCGGTTATTCCCGCGATGACGCCCATGACTGCGATTGCCCGACGTGCGCGCACATCCAAACTCCCCCTGGTGGCTGGGAGTTCGAAAATCGCACGAAGACGATTGCAGGGGCCTTTGGCCGTGAGGCTTGGACATACGCCACTGCCTCCCAGCCCGACAGGCCGGAGGCAGCGTTCGTATCGGCAACGCTCGGTACCGCTTCGTGAGAGGTTTCTACACCCCCGGAAATGGCAAGGGCCATTTCCGCAAATAATCTTAGTTAATGCACATAAAGGGTCAATAGTTTTGAATCGCCGAACCGGATATTCAGAGTCTTTGTTTCTCGCCTGTGGTTCTATTGTGCGCATTAAACGTCTTTTTGTTCCGGCACGGTTAAACCATGTTAATGCCGAAAGTAATTCAGGCCGCCTTAACCGCGATCTGTTACCATGGGACGTGTTTTCAAGGGTTTGTGGAAAATTGTGGATCAACAAATTAACTTGTTACGGCGCCAAGAGTTTGTCACCGCCGGTATTTTGAAAATGCATTTACGGGAACCCGATAGTGCCCGGACTTGAAGCACGGAGCCTTGACTTCGATTACGTCATCCGCGAAAGCCTCGCGGGACTGGCGCGCAATCTTGCCGCGTTCCGGCAGACGCCATTCGACAGGAAAGCTTGCGAGACGGTTGTCCACGAGGCTCTGGGTCGCCTTGAGCTTCACGAAATCACTCTTCTGCACGAAGGCCATCCACAAGCGATTGCGCGCGCGGCGAAGGAGATCGGCAGCCTCTTTGAAGAGGCCGACGCATATGGCGAGGTCATCTCCCGCAAGCTCCGGTTGGGTCAGCCGCTTGGTTTGGCCGATGTCATCAACGACGCCATCGCCTCCGCCACGGCGAAAAGGGAAAGCAAGAAACCGCTCAAACTCTATGGCGCGTGGGGGGTCGAGAGAATTGCAAGGAATGCGGCGCAAGACCCGCCTTGCGGGATTTACGTCCAGAAAGCGTTAAACGGCGAGACGAACACGATCCATCATAGGGGTACGCTCCTGCATCGTGACCCGGCGGAAGGGCCGGCGGTCACGGTCACGGGGCCAGCCGGACGGCCGCTTCGCGTGATGTATCTCCGGGAGGGCATCCTGCACCGGCCGTCTTCCGACGGACCCGCCTGCATTGAATACGATGCGGAAGGTCGCGTGGTTTATCAGGCCTATGTCGAGGACGGACAATTCCATCGCGATCCGGCCCTCGGACCCAGCCTTCACGATATAAATCCCGCCTTTGAAAGAACCGAATATTCCGTGCGTGGCGTTCTGCACCGGGATTGGCGCGACGGCCCGGCGGTCATCATAAGGTGGCCGGACGGAGCCGTGCAGGAAGAGTACATCGCGCACGATGTCTCCCACAGGCCTTCGGACAAGGGACCCGCTTCGCTGCATACCGGGCCCACGGGCCGGATCATCCGCGAAGCGTACCTTGTGAACGGCAAGCTGCACCGCGACCCCGGACGTGGCCCCGCCTACCGTACGCTTTGTGCCGAAGAGGGATACGAATTCTTCCAGTATTCCGTGGACGGCATGGCGCACCGCGACGAGGCCGATGGGCCCGCCTGCATCAATATCGACAGCGGCGACGGCACGGTTCTTGAGGAACAGTATTTGCGTCACGGCGAGTTGCACCGGCAGGGTGGCCCCGCCATGATAATCCGCAATGACGACGGCACGCTGTCTTCCGAAGCCTGGTTTCGTGACGGCAGGCTCGACCGCGACCCCGCCGAAGGGCCCGCCGTCATTTACCGCAACGAGGACGGCCGCATCAGCAGGGCGGAGTTCTGGCGCAACGGCGTTCAGCTTGAAGACGGGGCGGACGTGGAGGCGCTGACATGAGCACGCTCGTGTCCGACATGCGCCCGGAGAGCAGGAATAACCTGTTCA
>JANQEX010000044.1 GCA_028278105.1 Alphaproteobacteria bacterium
GGAGCCGCGCCGTAGTGAAACGAAGGCGGGCGACGACCCGGCTTCGCTGAAGCTACGCCGGGCTGGCTTGCTCCATTGGCCCTGCGTAGCCGAAGGCGAAGCAGGGAGCAATCCAGACTTGAGCCGCGGTCGGCGGCGACATGAGTCATGCCGGCGGCGGACGCCGCCTCATGCTGGATCGCTTTGCGGGCCTGCGGCCCGCTCGCGATGACGTGCCGGGTTGTCGGTGCATACCGGATTTTTTTCATGGGCGAAAAGGACGTTGCGGGGGCTGCGCCGCAACCTGATGCATTGTTGATTCAGCACATTAACAAGTGATTTGGCTTCGTTAAAATTGAAATAATCCAGATTCGCCATACGGATTCGGAATATCCACAGTGATGCATGTCTGGCATGTGCAACTCTTGATTAATGGCGCTTAACGACAGCCGGCGATTTTCCTTGTTTTATGTCCGGGTAAAAAACAGGCAAGCCCGCATCCGGCTTGCGGGCTTTCCTTCAACCGGAATTTCTTCCCTCGTTCCCGCGTGGAACATCAGTTCAATTTTTCTACATTCCTCTTTCGTGAATGGGGAAGTTGATGCGCGTGATTCGATTTAATCGGTTGAAGCTGCTGCTCCCGCCTGGGTTGCGACGGCGCAGGATGGCAACGCGGCCGGTCCCATGCCGCCTCCTGCTATTGGGTAAGGCCGAAAACTGTTTTGCAAAAACTCTTGGGGGGCATGCTCAAATTTCTGTCGTGACGAAGAGGCGTTTCCAGCGCGCATTTAGCCTGACCGCGAAACGATCCATCACAGAAACACTTTGATGTTCATCCTGCATAAGAGCGCAACCCGGTTTGCCGGACGAGCGACTCTTTCCCTGTACAGCAATACAAACCTGCGGTAGTGACTCATTTTGAAAATCACCCCCGCGCAGGCGGGGGTCCCATTTGATTAAAAACAATGGGATGCCCGTCTCCGCGGGCATGATATTTTTCAAACTGAGGCACTGCCAAACCTGCGACACACTTGACATCCCCATGCGTGGCATTGGACTGCGCCTGTTTATGGAGACCTGAATGTTCGCATTGAAACCTGCCGCCGCCGCAGGCCAGAAAATTCCGGCCCATGCCTTCCACCAGATGGTGGACAGGATGCCCATCAACGTGATGCTGTGCGACCTTCAGGATTTCCGCATCACCTACGCCAACAAGGCCGCCCTTGATACCCTGCGCCAGATCGAGCATGCGCTGCCCATAAAGGCGGACAAGCTGATTGGCGCGTCCCTTGACGTTTTTTATAAGGATCCCGCGCGGCCGCGCCAGCTTCTGGCCGATCCGCGCAATCTGCCGCACAAGGCGCGCATTACGGTTGGCGGCGAGTTTCTGGACCTCCTTGTCACGGCCGTCACGGATGCGGATGGCAAGTACCTGATGCCCATGCTCACCTGGTCGCTGGTCACCGAAGAGGTTCGGAGCGAGGCGCGCACCGGCCAACTCTTGCAGATGCTCGACGACATGCCGGTCAACGTGATGATGTGCGATCTTGACTGCAACATCCGGTACATCAACAAGACCAGCCTCGATACCCTTTCCAAGGTGCAGCATCTTCTCCCGGTGCCCGCCGACCGGATTTTGGGAAAGTCGGTGGACATCTTCCACAAAAATCCCGCGCATCAACGGCGCATTTTGAGCGATCCGAAAAACCTGCCGCACAGGGCCAAGATCAGGCTGGGCCCTGAGACGCTGGACCTGAACGTCTCGGCCCTGAACGATGTTCAGGGAAATTATGCCGGCGCCATGCTGACCTGGGACATCATCAGCGCCGACGTCGCGCTTGGCGATTCCGTGCGGGAGCTGGTGTCGGCCATGGCCAGTTCGGCCGCCGAAATGCAGGCGACCGCGCAAACGCTGGCCGCGGCGGCGGAGGAAACCAACCAGCAATCCACGGTTGTGGCTTCGGCCTCGGAAGAGCTGGCGGCTTCGGTCAGCGAAATCTCCCGGCAGATGGCCGATTCAACCGCCGCCGTCAATCTGGCGGTGCAGGAGGCCAACAAGTCGGAAAAAATGGTGGAAGGTCTTGTGGAGATCGCCACCAAAATCGGCGACGTCACCAAGATCATCAACGAAATCGCAAGCCAGACGAACCTTCTGGCCCTTAACGCCACCATCGAGGCGGCGCGGGCCGGCGAGGCGGGCAAGGGCTTCGCCGTGGTGGCGAGCGAGGTGAAAACGCTGGCCCAGCAAACGTCGAAAGCGACGGAAGAAATCGCCGAGCAGATTACCGGCATCCAGGGCGCCAGCCAGGCGACGGCGGAGGCGATCAGCCAGATCACGTCCGTGATCAGCAGGGTCAACCAGATTAGCGCCTCCATCGCCGGCGCGGTGGAAGAGCAGTCGGCCGCCACCCGCGAGGTTTCAAGCAACATCGGCGGGGTGAAGGACGCGGCGGGCGAAACCGGCCGGTCCTCCTCCACCGTGCTGGACGTGGCCAACGACCTTTCCATGCGCGCCAGCCAGCTTCAGGGCCAGATCACCCAGTTCCTGAACGGATAATCATTGCGGGTCCCGCGGCGCGCGGCGTTCTCCTGATTAATGCGGAAAGCAAATAATGTTTTTCGGTAGTGGGTCAGTTTGATCCCTTGACAATCATGCCCGCCCCCGCTGGAGTTTACCCCCGCGAAGGCGGGGGCGAGGGCAGGCTCCGGCGGGCATCCCATTGTTTTTAATCAAATGGGACCCCCGCCGTCGCGGGGGTGATTTTCTCAAACTGACCCACTACCTGTTTTCCAAAGGCTTTGCGCCTTATCCTGCGGCGTGGTATGCAGCTTGCCATGTCACAATTTACCACGTTGCGGAAAAACATTCTTCCTGAAATGGATATTCATCACGACCGTTTGCTGATCCTTGATTTCGGCAGCCAGGTCACCCAGCTGATCGCAAGGCGGGTGCGCGAGGCGGGCGTCTATTGCGAAATCTGGCCTTTCAGCGCCGATCCCGGAAAAATCGAAAGCTTCGCGCCGAAAGGCATCGTGCTTTCGGGCGGTCCGGCCTCGGTTCTGGAAGAAGGCAGCCCGCGCGCGCCGCAAATCGTGTGGGACATGAAGGTTCCCGTGCTGGGCATCTGCTATGGCCAGCAGGCGATGTGCCTTCAACTCGGCGGAAAGGTGGAAGCGGGCCATGCCCGCGAATTCGGCCGCGCGCGGGTCACGACCAGGGAATCCGTCCTCGGCTGGGACGCGGGCCGTCAATACGAAGTGTGGATGAGCCATGGCGACCGCGTCACGGCGCTGCCGCAGGGCTTTCGCGTGCTCGGCTCCAGCGAAAACGCGCCCTTTGCCATCGCCGCCGATGAAGAGCGCGGCTATTACTCCACCATGTTCCATCCCGAAGTGGCGCATACGCCCGAAGGGGCGAAGCTGCTGTCGCATTTCGCGCATAAAATCTGCGGCTGCGCCGCCGGCTGGACCATGGCCGCTTTCCGCAAGGACGCGGTTGGGAAAATCCGCCAGCAGGTGGGCAAAAGCCGCGTGATCTGCGGGCTTTCGGGCGGGGTGGACAGCTCGGTTGCCGCCGTGCTGATCCACGAGGCGGTGGGCGATCAACTCACCTGCATTTTTGTCGATACCGGCCTCATGCGCGCGAACGAGGCGAAAGAGGTCGTCGATCTTTTCCGCGACCACTACAATATTCCTCTGGTGGCGGTGGATGCCGGCAAGCGCTTTTTGGCCGGACTGAAAGGGGTGGCGGAGCCGGAGAAAAAACGCAAAATCATCGGCAAGCTGTTCATCGACGTGTTCGAGGAAGCGGCGGCGCAGGCCGGCGGCGCCGAATTTCTGGCCCAGGGAACGCTTTACCCCGATGTAATCGAAAGCGTGTCTTTTACCGGCGGGCCGAGCGTGACCATCAAGTCGCATCACAATGTGGGCGGCCTGCCGGAGCGCCTGAATTTCAAACTGGTGGAGCCTTTGCGCGAGTTGTTCAAGGACGAGGTGCGCGCGCTTGGCCGCGAACTGGGCCTGCCCGAAAGTTTCATTGGCCGGCATCCCTTTCCGGGGCCGGGGCTCGGCATACGCATTCCGGGCGAAATCACCGGAGAAAAACTGGAAATCCTGCGCAAGGCCGACGCCATCTATCTGGAAGAAATCCGCGAAAACGGCTTCTACGATGAAATATGGCAGGCCTTCGCCGTGCTTTTGCCGGTGCGCAGCGTGGGCGTCATGGGCGACGGCCGCACCTATGACCATGTCCTGGGCCTGCGCGCCGTGACGTCGGTTGACGGCATGACGGCGGATTATTACCCTTTTCCACATGATTTTCTCTCGCGGGTGGCGACGCGGCTCATTAATGAAGTGCGCGGCATCAACCGCGTGGTGTATGATGTCACCAGCAAGCCGCCGGGCACGATTGAGTGGGAGTGATTCAGGTGGAAGTCAGAGGTCAGAAGTCAGAGATCAGAAGTCAGAAGTTGCAAAACACGGCGTCATGCCTGCGAAGGCGGGCCCCCACGTTTTTCTTCGCACTTCTTTTTTTTAGTTCTGTCTTGCTTTCTACTTCGTCCGCCCGCGCCGAGGGGCTTTGCTACAGCCAGAAGCAATTCGAGGCCGACCGCGGCCTGCGCCTGCATGCCGATCTGGAAGTCATCCTGCTCACCTGCCGCTACGCCAGCAATGGCGAGCCTTTGCAGAAAGGTTATGCCGCTTTCCTCAAGCGGCGCGGCGGGCAGATTCATCGCTGGGAAAACGTGATCGCGCGCGCCTATGCCGGCGGCGGGGTGGGGCGCAACGCGGCGATTGATAATTTCCGCACCTGGCTTGCCAACCAGAAAGGCAATGAATCCGCCGCCATGGGACCAAAGGCTTTTTGCAAGCAGTGGTCGGACTTCATCCATTATGCCAATGGCTTGAATGATGCGCAGTTCATGGCCTATATCCGCGAGAACGATCCCAAACGCCCTCCCAAGCGCCCGCTTTGTGACGGCGTGCCGGTGGCCAGCGCGGACGGCGTGCGGTAAACTAAAGGGTCGAGAGGGTCGGAAGGGCCCATAGGGCCAAAGACCCTTTTGGCCCTTGCGCCCCCCTTTGTGACCCCCCAGTGATCCCTTCCCCTTGTCCTCTCTCCGCCTTCGCTCTGTGAGCTTCGGCGGACGAGCTTTCTTCAAGGACCCGCCGTAGCTTTAGCGAAGGCGGGCCAAAGGGAGGGGGATGCGAATTTATATTCCCCTCCCTCTGGGAGGGGTTAGGGGAGGGAACCCCTCACCAGCAAGAACCAGGGTTTAGCCGCTTCGCGTCTAAACCCAGGTTCTTGCAACCTCTCCCTCAAGGGGAGAGGAAGAATCTCCCCTCCCCTTGCCCGGCTTCGCCTTCGGCTACGCCGAGGTCCTTGAAGAAAGCTTGTCCGCCGAAGCTCGCAGAGCGAAGGCGGAAAGGAGGGGATTAAGGGGTGGGGTCCTGCGGACCCCTCTGGCCCGCCATGCGAGGCTCGCAACGACAAAAGAGTGGATTCCCGCTTTCGCGGGAATGTCCGCGTTGTTTATTATTGATTGATCCCAAATCCCCGGCCCCGGTTTTCCTTGGAATACTTCCTCCAGCAACTCATCAACGGGCTGACGCTTGGCTCGGTCTATGCGCTGATCGCCATCGGCTACACCATGGTCTATGGCATCATCGGCATGATTAATTTCGCGCATGGCGAGCTGTACATGATCGGCGCTTTCGTGGGGCTTATCACCCTTACGGCGCTGGGCGCGCTGGGACTGGCTGCGGCGCCTCTTGCCATAGTGCTTGCCTTTCTTTGCGCGATGATCGTCACGGCGGCTTACGGCTATGCGATGGAGCGGCTGGCCTACCGTCCCTTGCGGCGTTCCTCGCGCATCGCGCCGCTTATCTCGGCCATCGGCGTTTCGATATTGCTGCAAAATTACGTGCGCCTGGCGCAGGGGCCGCGCGCCAAGCCCCTGCCGCCCTTGGTGCAGGGCCAGCATGTGCTTCTGGAGCGGGCGGACGGCTTTACCGTGACGCTTTCCAACCTGCAGATCGCGATATTCGTGGTGGCGGCGCTGCTGATGATTGCCCTTACGCTTCTCATCCACCGCACGGCCTTGGGCCGGGCGCAGCGCGCCTGCGCGCAGGACATGAAAATGGCGGCGCTGCTGGGCATACCCGCCGACCGGGTGATCGCCATCACCTTCGTTCTCGGCGCGTCGCTGGCGGCGGTGGCGGGGGTGATGGTGGCGCTTTATTACGGCGTGGTGGATTTTCATATCGGCTTCATCGCGGGGATGAAGGCCTTTACCGCCGCGGTTCTTGGCGGGATAGGATCGTTGCCGGGAGCCATGCTGGGCGGCATCGCCATCGGGCTGATCGAGGCGTTCTGGTCGGGCTATGTCAGCGCCGAATACAAGGACGCCGCCGCTTTCCTGATCCTTATTCTGGTGCTTTCGCTGCGGCCCCAGGGCTTGCTGGGCCGCCCCGTGGCCGACAAGGTGTAGCGCATGGCAGGACCCCTGACGGCATATGACTGGAAAACCGCGCTAAAAGACGCGGGTCTTGCCGCGGCAATCGCCTTTCTCCTGTTTTTTCACCTGATCGGCCTTCGCACGGTGGAGCAGGGCGCGAAGCTGACCATTGTTCCCGACTGGCAAGGCCTGATCCTTGCCGTTGGCCTTGTTTTCGTGGCGCGGCTGTTGCTGGGGTTCATGGCCCACAAATGGCGGGCAAGGCCAAAAGCGCCGGCCGCCCGGCGGCATCCACGGCTTTACGACGGCATCCTGCTGGGTCTCGTGGCGCTTGCCCTGCTGCTGCCGGCCACGCCGCTTTCCAGCCGCTACGTGCTGGATGTGCTGACGCTGATCTTCACCTATATGGTGCTGGCCTATGGGCTGAATCTGGTGGTCGGGCTCACGGGGCTGCTGGATCTTGGCTTTGTCGCCTTCTATGCCATCGGCGCCTACAGCTTCAGCCTTGTGGCGCTGCAAACGGGGATGAGCTTCTGGCAAACCCTCCCGTTCTCCATCGGGGTGGCGGCGGTGATGGCCTTTGCGCTTGGCCTCGTGGTGCTGCGCCTGCGCGGCGATTATCTGGCCATCGTCACGCTTGGCTTTGCCGAGATCCTGCGCATTGTTCTGCTCAACTGGGTCACGCTGACCGGCGGGCCGAACGGCATCACCGGAATTCCGCGCCCGACCTTTTTCGGCATCACGCCGGATTCCCCCGCGACGCGCATCCTGTATCTTTATTACCTTTCCATCCTGTTCGCGGCGGCGGTCGCGGCCTTGACCTGGAGACTGCGAAGCCTGCCGCTTGGCCGCGCCTTTGAGGCGGTGCGGGAGGACGAGCTTGCGGCCTCCAGCATGGGAATCAATCTCACGCAAACACGGCTGCTGGCCTATATGCTGGCGGCGTGTTGCGGCGCGCTGGCGGGCGCGTTTTTTGCCGCCCGGCAGGGCTTTATCAGCCCGGAAAGCTTTACCTTCACCGAATCCGCCCTTGTGCTGGCGATTGTGGTGCTGGGCGGCATCGGCCACCCGCTTGGCATCATGCTGGCGGCGCTGTTTCTGGTCGGCCTGCCGGAAGTGTTCCGCGAGTTGCAAAGCTACCGGATGATCGGCTTTGGCGCGGGCATGGTGCTGATCATGATCGGACGGCCCAGAGGGCTTTTTGCCAGCCGCCCGCCCGCGGTCATGCTAGGCAGGAAAGAAAACTCTTAAATCAATATCTTATACCAAAAGTCTTATGAAATGACGGTAGTGTCTCAGTTTAAAAGTTAACGTCTCGTCCATATTCTGCACGGCGCTGCGCGATTTGCCAATCTTCAACCAATTTTGCCAGATCAGCCATTTCCCATAGGCGCGTTTCAACCTTTGCGGCCATGGCCGGGGTGACTTTCAGGCTCTTGTGGATGCGGACGAAATTGTAAAACATGAAATACAGCGCCAGCGCGTGGCAATGATTTTGCAGTTTTTTGGAAAAGGCGTTTGTTAGCCGGGTGAAGCGGCGCATCCCCATCCGCATATTCAGATTTTGGCGCTCAACAAAAGATGTGCTGATGCGGCAAGGGTCGGGGTTGCCCATTACCTTGGATTTTTTAATGCCAATGCACTCAGCCGGGGAATACCGCTTCTGACCTTCCACAGTCTCGCCGTAAAGTTTCACAAGCTGCGCGTAGTCCACATCTCCCCCGAAAGCGCCTTCCACCGCTTCCAGATAAGCCTTGTGTCCGTCCGTAGTTAACTGGAAGCGGTTTTCAGCGCGGGTGCGAAGATCATCCATAAGCGCTAGCGCGGACTGCGCGTCACGGCTTCCCACCATGTAGCTGATGATTAGCTTGCTATCGGCATCAATGGCCGTCCATGTCCATACGTCGCCGAAGCCTTCTTCCGGCGCGGCCTTGGTTACAGTCTTGGCCTTGGCGTAGCAGAACGACCAGATTTCATCGCACTGGACGCGCTTGGGGTTGAGGCCGCGCACATGCTTGTCATGATATTCGGCGCAAGCTTGTCCGGCATCTTCCAGCAGCTTTGTCACGGTGTTTATGGAAACGCCTGCCACGCGGGATATAGACCGCATGGAAGACCCCTCACACAGCATTTGCAGGATTTGGATGCGCTTTTCCAGGGGCAGTTTGTTCATGCCCTTAGTATCTGAACTATTTGCTTGATTGTCAAGCATAAAGCTCATTTAACTATATATTAGTGATTTAGTGGTTGCATTTTTAAGCCATTGTGATAGAAGAGAAAAACCATGACCACGCAATCCATTCCCCCTAAAGGCTCTCATCCCGGCATGTTTCTCCAACAAAAGCTCGAAGAAAAAGGCTGGAAACAGGTCGATCTGATTTTCATCCTCAACAGCGACTCCAACGCGGTGAACCAGATTATCGGCGGCAAGCGCGGTATCAGCGCCGATATGTCCAAAGCCTTGGGCGAAGCGTTTGGGTTGCCCCATGACCACTTTGCCAAACTGCAACAGGATTTCGATATTGCTAAGGCCAAAGATCCTAACCCCGGCGTGACGCTCCGCGCAAAGCTGCAAAACAACTATCCCATTCGTGAAATGATAAAACGCGGGTGGCTAAAAGACGGTGACAAGGAAAACCTGGCCGCGCAACTGGCCAGGTTCTTTGAAGTCAGCAACGCCGCTGAAGTTCCCTACATCGCACACGCCGCAAAGAAAACCGATTACGAAGAAAGCGGCATGACCCCCACACAACTGGCGTGGCTTTTCCGCGCGCGGCAGATGGCGAAAACCATGGTTGTGCCTGCCTACTCTCCCAAGAAGCTACGGGATGCGCTGCCACGCTTACGCGATTTAATGGTGGAGCCAGAAGAAGCGCGTCATGTGCCACGCATCATGACCGAATGCGGCGTGCGCCTTGCCATTGTTGAGCCGTTGCCCCAAGCCAAAATCGACGGCGTATGCTTTTGGCTGGATGGGGTTGCGCCCGTCATCGGCTTATCCACCCGTTATGACCGCATCGACAATTTCTGGTTCGTCCTGCGCCATGAGATTGAGCATGTGTTGCGGGAACATGGCAAGGAAGGCGTGCCGCATATTGATGAACTGGAAGGTAGCGCTGCCGGGGTTGAGGATAACTTGCCCGAAGAAGAACGCCTGGCTAATGCGGCGGCGGCTGATTTCGGCGTGCCTGCCGCGAAAATGGATTCCTTCATGGCAAGGAAAGACCCCTTCTATTACGAGAAGGATGTCTTGGCTTTTTCGAAAATTCAGGGTGTTCACCCCGGTGTCGTAGTCGGTCAAATGCAGCACCGTCTTGGCCGTCACGACTTCCTGAAACGGCATCAAGTCAAAATCCGCCAATTTGTTCTTCCGGGCGCGAGGGTTGATGGTTGGAAGCAAACAGCGGCAGCGTAAGGGGCAAAGAAGATGAGTAATAAGGATGGCTCTAGACTAGCAGAAGGGGTATTTTTTTGAGATTATAGAGAGTTGCCGGACCAGGTCATCGGTTTTTTTTGCCCAGCGCCATTCGCATTCCTTGAG
>JANQEX010000020.1 GCA_028278105.1 Alphaproteobacteria bacterium
CCTCCGCAAGCTTCGGCGCGACGGGTGCGCCAAGACCTCGGCGTAGCCGCAGGCGAAGCCGGGCGCGGGGGTAAACTCCAGCGGGGGCGGGAGTGTTCGAGATGGAGTGTATGGAAATTAAGGAGCACAATTACAAGTCCTCGGCGGGTTTTCAAAAAGGCCCCGATTTTGCAGCCGCACATGCCGCGAAGAACGCGGGAATCGTCGCGTTTCTCCCGCTTCTTCAGTCCTGGTCCGTTTTCAGCTTGCGGTAATCCTCCAGATAATCCTGGAACAGATCGATTCCGGCGAGTGACGAAGCGTCCAGATCGCGCGGCAGTCCGGATTCCGGCTCGGTCAGGGCGCGGAACAGCGTGGCGCCCGTCCTCTCCCGCATGGCCGCGCCGTAGCGGGCGCGCAGCCCGTCAAGTCCCGCGACATCATGCGCCATGGCCATGGCCAACGCCCGGGCAATGATGATTTTTTCCTGGTCGGAATTTATTTTTTTGCCGTTTGCGGGCGGCATGAGATCGGCCAGCAAGGTGGCGGCGGCCGGCCAGTCGCGCGCGCGCCAGGCAATGTCGAAGCGAAGCCGCCGGGCATGGCCGCTTGAGAAGTCCGCGATCCGCTTTTCGGCCGCGTCGCGCTTGCCGAGCTCGCTGAGCGCGCGGGCGCGCAGCAGCGCCCGTTCCTCCACCAGATCGGGCGGCTCGTTGGGCTGACGGGTGTCGTCGAGGATTTTCAGCGCGGCCTTGGGATTGCGGTCCAGCAGATAGATGCCTGCCGCTTCGGCCCCCACCCGCGACTTGAAGGTGCTGACAAGGCGGCGGCGCGCCTGGTCGGCCAGAATTTCGGCGGCGCGGTCCAGCAAATCGACGGCCACCATGCGTTCGGCCAGGGCGCGGATCAGTGAATCCCCCTCCTCGCCTTCGGGAGCCAGTTCGTGGAAACGCTCGTAAAGCGACAGCGCGTCCAGCGGCGAGAGTTTCTTTCCGGCATCGCTGAGGAATACGTCGCGGAAGGCGGAAGCCATTTCCTTGCGCAGCGCCGTGGCCTGGGCGTTGTCGGGAAGAAAGGCCAGCACGGTCTTGAGGATGGCCAGGCCTTCCGATACCTTGCCCGCCTCGACGTAGAATTTGCCAAGCCGCCGGAGAATATCCAGTTCCAGATCGTCGCCGCGCCAGACGAAGCGCAGCCGCTCCAGCCGTTCGGCGGCATCGGCGGGCGTGATCTTGCCCTTGAGCACCTGAAGGTCCGTGAGTGAAATGACGGCGCGCACCCGGTACAGCAGATCGTCGCCCCGTGCGGCGCGGGTCCATAATTCCTGCGCGCGTTCCAGATGCCCCGCCTGGCTGAGGAACACGCCGCGCAGGTAGGAAACCGCCGCCGAGCCATGCTCCATGTCCGGGTGGCGGCGCACCAGGCGGTCAAGAACATTGGCGGCATGGGTGCGTTGCCCGGCCGCCAGCGAGGCTTCGGCGGCGATGACGGAAAAGCGCGTAAAATAGGGTTCGGGATAATGCTCCAGCACCACGTCGGATTCGGCGAAAAGGCCTGCGGCGCGCTTCCATTGCAGAAGGCGGGTATAGGCCACCGCCAGCCACAACTTCACCTCCGGCTTGTCAACCAGTTCGGGATGCGACAGGTCTTTCACGGCGTCTTCGGGATGCCGCATCATCACATGCACCGCGCCGCGCAGGCTGAGGAATTCGCCGCGGTTTTCCAGGTCGGGCACGCGCCGGACCAGAAGGCCCAGAAGGCCGGAAGCCTCCTGATAATGGCCGCGCGCGAACAGGAAGCGCGCCATGTCAAAGCGAATGCGGTCGCGCTCGCCGGGCGGGCTTTCGGCCATCGCCCGTTCCCAGCGCTGGCGCATGGTGGTAAAGTCGATATTGCGCGACCCGTACCAGGCGTGGAAATCGAACAGATAGGTGCTCTCGGCTCCGCCCTGTGCGGGACGCACGTACCCCGTGTCGTCGTCGGGCGAAAGGCGCAGGCCGCCGGCGCGGGTAATTTCAACGCCCTGGGTCTGCTGGCGGCGGACAGCCAGATTTTCGACCCTGGGGCGGATCACCACGCCCTGTTCGGCCGGGTAAAATTCAAGATCGGCATACCGGTAGGGCACGCGCACCGCCTGCCCGGCCTCGGACAGCGGCACGATAATCAGGGAATCCCCCACTTCGGGATCGGTGAAAAGAATGGGATTGCCCGCCTTGCTGACCGGCAGCATCAGCCGCGCCCCCAGGGCATAGGAAGGCTGGGGCATGACGGTAAGGCTGATGGGCGCGTTCCGGCCCTTTTTGGTGACGTAGACCAGCCAGATCTCGCCCTCGCGCGCCACGCGCAACCCGGCTTCCTGCGGCAGATAGAAGCGGAAAATGCTGCCCGCGCCGCCTGTGGGAACTTTTTCCAGCGTTACGCGCGGGGAGGCCCGCATCATCTGTTCAACCGGGATGGTGATTTTCCGGTCGAACGCGATATAGGCGTAATCGGCGCGGCGCCAGACCGCCGCCGGCGTGCGGATGCCGGGATCAATCGACACGATCTGCATGGGCGTATCGCCCAGTTGTGAAAGATCCGGCGGACGCGGTTTGTCCTTGCCGCCGGCGAATATGGTCACCCGCTCTTCCGTCCGGGATGACGGAGCCGGCGGCGGCTTTTCCACGGCAACGCCGTTTTCGGGAACAGGCTTGATGACGAACGCCGCGGGCAGCGGGGGTTCAGCGGCCGCCGCCGACGGTGGGGAGGCCGGTGTATTTGTTTTTTCCGTATGGTCCCGTTTCTCCGCCACGGGCGGCGGGGCGGTCTCTTGCGCAAGACACGGCGGCGCGGCCAGCGCCAGGACGCCGGCAAAGAACAGAAGAACGCCGCAACGCGGATGAAAAACCAAAGGCATCGGAACAGAAGCCGGAGTGAAGCGTCAGCTTGGCGGATTCCACCCGAAACGACAAGAGGGACTGTCCCGAAACGAACCGGAAATTCAGCCAAACAGCTTGTCGATCTCATCCTGCTTGATGGCTTCGGCCGGACCTTGCGGACCGTGCAGCAGATGTTTGTGGGGATCTTCCGCTTCCGGCGTTCTGAGCGTCTTGCCTTCGCCCGCCGTCCGTTCTTCGGAATGGAGCTTGGCGGCTTCCAGCGCCGAGAGAAGAAGGTCGACCTGATTTTCGATGTGCTTCAGGGTCCGCACGACCTTGGTGATGCGCTGCCCTGTCAGGTCCTGGAAGTTGCAGGCTTCATAGATACGGGTCACCTCGCCGGTCAGGCCTTCTTCCACGTCCTTGGCCTGCGTGGCGGCAATGGCGCTGATGGCGTCGCAGCAATCCATGATCTTGTGCGTGGCTTCCTCGGTGGAACTGACGACCGCGTCCAGCTCATCGGTGGCGGTGGGAATGAACTCGTCGCCGATGGAATCGGGGCGGATGGCGGCAATCTCTTTCTTCGCATTGATAATATAGGTGGAAAGCGCGGACAACTGCTCGAACACCCTGCGGTTGACGGCCTGCACGGCGCGCAGCGACGAGACCATGCGCGCGACAACGACCCGTTTTTCCTCGCCGGAATCGGCTTTTTGAAGCTCGGTAATGGCGCGTTCGATTGTCTCCTCGAATTCCTTTTCCGAGACAATATAGAGAATATCCAAGGGATCCTCCTGAAAAAAACTAGAACGCGCCGAGCACCGAGATAATTTTTTGCTTCAGGGTTTCGGCGTTGAATGGCTTGACAATATAGTTGTTGACGCCCGCCTGCTTGGCGGCGATGACGTTTTCGGTTTTGCTCTCGGCGGTGACCATGATAAAGGGCACGGCTTTCAGCTTGGGGTCGGCGCGCACTTCCTTCAGAAGTTGCAGGCCGGTCATGGATTCCATGTTCCAGTCGGAAATGACAAGGCCATACTCCTTCTCGCGCATCATCGTCAGGGCCGTGCCGCCGTCGGTCGCCTCGAACACGTTCTTGAATCCGAGTTGTTTGAGGAGGTTGCCGACAATGCGCAGCATCGTCTTGTAATCGTCGACGATCAGCACGTTCATGTTCATGTCAACAGCCATGGACATCCCCCAGAAAGGATCAACGCCCAATCAAAAACGCGGCGGATTCCGCCGGGAAGACATGGGCGGGAAAGGCCGGGATTGGAGGATTATTTTATAGGCGGACCGGCTTAATAAAGACTTAGCGGAAGACTGAAGTTTTTATAGATGTGTCCCTTAATTTCCATGCACCCCACCCCGAACACTCCCGCCCCCGCTGGAGTTTACCCCCGCGCCCGGCTTCGCCTGCGGCTACGCCGAGGTCTTGGCGCACCCGTCGCGCCGAAGCTTGCGGAGG
>JANQEX010000066.1 GCA_028278105.1 Alphaproteobacteria bacterium
GGGAATTGAATCCCGGAAACCCGCCGCGCCATCGGCTTCCGGTCCCCCGGCAGAGCCCCGCCGGGGTCCCGGTCCGCAGGCGCGCCTTCCGCCCGGCCCGCAACGCGGCGCGTCAGTTCCGCAGACGCCGGAGAGGCAGGACGCGCCGCCGTCCAGTCCTCAAGTCACGCCAGCCCCACATACACCCGACAAGCAGGAAAAGGCGCAGCCGAGTCCTGAAGCCGCTCCGCCAGCCCCACCGAAGCCGGCCGGGCAGGCGCAGCCGAAACCGGTCAAGCCGGTCATAAGGCCCAGGACCGAGGAGGAGCGGCGCATCCTGCAAGACACCATCGAAGCGATGAAGGCCGCGCACGACCGGGAGATGCGCGAGCGCGAGGAAAAGGCCAGGCGGCTCGACCGCGAAGGGGCGGCAGGTGCCGCAGCACGGGCGCAGCGCGAGCGCGAGTGGAACGCCCGGCAGGTCGCGGGCACCGGCTATGAACTGCTCGAATACACCAGCGTCAGTGGCACGCCGATTGGAAAGAGTCAGACCGAGACCGTCTATGACTGCGCGCTCTCCTGCATCGAGCCCAAGTGCGATGCCTTCGCCTGGTTCCGGGACGAGCGTCCGGCCGGCCCGCGTACCTGCAACCGGTACAAGGCTCCCGTCACCTTCTATGACCATTCCGGATTTACAGCCGGCAGGAAGCGCTCCGGGCTTCCGTCCGGCTTCAAGCTCAGCGCGGCCGGTAACCCGGCCCGGTCCGTAACGCTCCCGCCTGTCGCGCAGGCGGCTCCGGCCGCGCCGGCTAACGCCGATGGCGTCACGCATTGCCCGAACGGACCGGTCAAGGTGACCGGCTTCGAGCTAAGTTGCGATACGATGCTGGTGGGCGGAACGACGCTCGGCTCAAACCGGCTGTCATGGACCGTGAAGAACATCAATGAGTGCGCCCGCAAGTGCGAGCCGATCAGGAACTGCGTCGGCTTCACCTTCAACGCCGCGCAACGGAGCGGCCACTCCTGCGTCCTGTTCGGCCCGATGCCCCAAAAGCGGGACGCAAAGGGGTGGATTTCCGGCGAAAGGCCCGTGCAATAAACAGCCTTACTTCGCCCGCAAACATCTTTGATAATAATCAGGAATTCCGGTATTCTTTTTCCATGATAATGTTGTCTCCTGAGATCGAGCGCCTTGCGCAACTTGTTGCGGCACAGACCGGAAAAACCGCCTAAGAGGTTATCCGCGATGCCGTCGAAGCACATGCCCGCATCGCCGGGGGGGGGACGTTCCGGAAGCGCGCCAACGCAAGGATATCGATCTTGAACGCGTCCGCGAGATTGTCCGCCGCGTCACGTCCCGCCCGCCCAAGGACCGCCGTTCTCCCAAGGAAATCCTTGACGAGGCGTGGGGCCATCGCGCGTGATCGTCATCGACTCGTCAACCCTGATCGCCATTTTCCGGCAAGAAGTACCCGGAAAACTCACCGGTGATCTGATCGATTTGCGCCATGCGCCGCGATGAAGCCCTCACGAAACTGAAACAGGTCGAACCTGTTTTGCGCGAGTTCGGCGTTGCCGCGCTTTATCTATTTGGTTCGCACGCGCGCGACGAGGCGGACCCCGACTCGGACATCGACGTATTCATTGATCCCGACCCGAACGCCTCTTTCGGCTTCCTGCCATTCATGGATGCATATGAAACAATCCAGGAGGCGGTCGGAGCCAATGTTGATTACGGTACGCGCAGCGGCCTGCACCCCCTGCTTCGCGCGGACATCGAGCGCGAGGCCGTGCGGGTCTTCTGATGACGCAGCTTATCTCCTTTAAAGCCGAGACTATAAATCACTGGAAAGACGATAATATTACCTATATTATAACTTCATGATTGACCAGCCACCCAAAGACATCGTTCTTGAATATCTCCGCAAGATCGATGACCGTACGCGCTCCATTCAGTTGGATATCGACGAGTTGAAGTCCCTCGCCAACATCCACCGTAACGAGATTGCAAATCTGAAGCGCGAAAACGATCATTTTTATCAGCTTTTTTCCCGCATCACCGACCGGCTTGAACGTATCGAAACGCGCCTGAGCCTGAGGGACTCAACCTCATCCTCATGAATGCTCGACTGGCTTGCCCAGTCCTTCCAGCCTATTCTCCTGATGATGATCCGGCGGCCACCTGACGCCGTTCCTGCCGTTCGATCCATTCGAGCAGCACGCTTTTCCGCGCGCAGATATTGATACCGAGCCGGAAGACGGGAAGGTTCGCATTCCAGGCCAGATGATAGACCTTGCGGCGCGATTTGCGGTCGCCGTAGAGGAATTCCGCAACGGCGTCCGCGCCGTGGAGAATGTCGCCAGCAAGCGGCGGTGAGGCCTTCGTTGAATTCAGGTCCGCCGCGCTTTCCGGTGGCGTCGGCAATCCGGTGCCTCGACCGTTACTGTCAGTCTGGTCACCAGCCGTGTTTGCGGCGGCCTCTCCTGGAACAGGCAAGTCTTCTTCGTTCATTTTCTTGTTTCCTTTTTTGGAGAGCGGTTCGAAAGGTGCGACGCGGCCGGAATTTACGCGAAGCAGGCCGGGGCAGTCCGGCGGAAAAATTCTCGAAATAAAGAATGCTGGGCGGGCCAGCGCGCCGGTTCGGCGCTATGACCATTCGCCGAACATAAAGGGTTTTCGCCTTGGCGTGGTTAAACCCTATTAATGCCGAAAGTAATTCAGGCCGCCTTAACCGCGATCTGTTACCATGTGGCGTATTTTCAAGGGTTTGTGGAAATTTGTGGGTCAACAAATTAACTTGTTAAGCCGTTTGACGATGATTTTGACGGTGAACGAATTTCCTTCGTGCGCGCGAGAAGAGCAGCCGGGCCCGGAGCCGCCATGCTGAGGGCTGACTGCACTGTGC
>JANQEX010000078.1 GCA_028278105.1 Alphaproteobacteria bacterium
ACGCCCCGCCTCCATGTTCAACATGGCGACGGGCGGCGCCAGCCGCGCGGGTTCGGAATTCATCATCGCCATTTTGTTTTTTACGATAGTGGGGCTTCTGATCGACTGGCAGGTGGGCACGCTGCCCTGGGTCACGCTGGGGCTGCTCCTCCTTGGATTCATCACCGGCCTTTACAATGCCTGGCGCAGCCTGACCGCCAGGGGCGACCGCGTCGGCGTGACGCAGGTCCGCGCAAGGCCCGAAAAAAGGCGTTAACATCGCGCCTTATCCCAGTGTGTTACAGACAGCTTTTCCGTTTGACTTTTGAACGGCTTTTCCCGATAAAACACGCGGTTGGAACGATTCTGCGCCCTCGTTTTCCGTAAATTTATGTCCGCCGGCCATTCCCCCATTCACCAGTTCGAAATTCACCCCATTGTTCCGCTGCATCTGGGCGGGGTGGACGTGTCGCTGACCAATTCCGGCCTCTTCATGATACTGGCGACGGTGGGCATCACGCTTTTCATGGTGCTGGGCATGCGCAAGGGCGCGCTGGTGCCGGGGCGCGGGCAGGCGCTGGTGGAGGTGATCTATACCAACATGGCCCAGCTTGTGGGCGACGCGGCGGGGGAACATTACAAGCCCTATTTCCCCTTTGTCTTTTCGATCTTCATGTTCATCCTGTTCGGCAACCTTCTGGGCATGGTGCCGTGGGGATTTACCTTCACTTCGCATATTCTGGTCACCTTCCTGCTGGCCATTACGGTATTTATCGCGGTGACGGGCATCGGCTTCGCCCGTCATGGCCTTAAATTCCTTACCCTCTTCCTGCCGCATGGCACGCCATGGGTGCTGATGCCGTTTATCTTCCTGCTGGAAGTGTTTTCCTACTGCGTGCGGCCCTTCAGCCTCTCCATCCGGCTTTTCGCCAACATGCTGGCGGGACACCTGATTTTAAAGGCGTTCGCGGGCATGGCCGCCGGGCTGTTTTTCGCCACGGGCCTCGCGCCGCTGTTCCTGCCGCTGCCCATGATCATGACCATCGCCATGATCGCGTTCGAATTTTTCGTGGCCCTGCTTCAGGCCTTTATTTTTTCCATTCTCACCGCCGTGTATCTTCACGACGCGCTGGAACTTCATTAACCTCCCCCCACCCCATCAAACCGAAGGAGAAAAAGATGGATCCCACCTCAGCCCGCTTTCTTGCCGCCGCCATCGCCATGGTCGGCACGGTCAGTGCCGGTTTCGGCCTTGGAAAGATATTCTCGTCCTGGCTCACCGGAATCGCGCGCAACCCGGCCGCCGCCAAGCAGATGAGCGCCGTGGGCTTCATCGGAGCCGCCTTTACCGAGCTGGTGCTGCTGCTGGGCTTCGTGGTGTCTGTTCTTCTCCTTTTCGTCGTCAAGTAAGGCTGGAGAGCGCGTCGATGCGCGTTCGCCCGTTCCCTGGCTTGCTGCTGGCCGCGCTTTGCCTGGCGGTCCTGCCTCATGACGCCTGCACCGAGCCTGCGCCGCAGGCCGTTGCGCGCGAAATGGCGCGGATTGAGCATGGCCCTGCTGCGGAAACGATTGCGGAGGCGGAAGCCGAAGCCTTTGGCGAAGGCCACGGCGAAGGTCATGGCGAAAACGCCGGAGGATTGCCGCAGCTTGATCCCCGGCATTTTCCGGGACAGGCTTTCTGGCTGGTCATCACCTTCGCGCTCACTTTCGTGATGATGCAGTTCGTGGCGGCGCCGCAGGTGCAAAGAACACTGGACCGGCGGCAGAGGCGCATCGAAACCGATCTGGAAAACGCGAGGCTCCTGAATGAAGAGGCCAAGCGTTTGTCCGGCGAGCTTGAGTTGCGCATGAACGAGGCCCGCACCCGCGCGCAGGACCAGATTCGTGATGCGGCGCAGGCAGCCGCCAACCGTCTTTCGGCGGCGCTGGAGGAGCAGCAGAAGGTCATCGACAAAAAGCTGGCGGCGGCGGAAACCTCGCTGAACGCCACGCGCGAGCAGGCGCTGGCGGCGCTGGACGATGACGGCAGCGTGGTGCTGGACGCATTGCTGAAACGTCTCGGCACGCCGATGGACAAGGATCAGGCCCTCAAGGCCTGGCAGATGGCAAAGGACGCACAGGCATGACCGCCCTTCTTGAAGACCCGACCTCCTGGCTTGCCCTTTCCCTTGCGATTTTTTTCGCCTTCATGTGGCTGGTGGCCCGCAAGCCCATCGCCGCCTTTTTCGACAGCTACGCGGCAAAAGTGAAGGACGAGCTTGACGAGGCCGCGCGTCTGCGTGACGAGGCCGCCGCTCTTCTTGAAAAAACCCGGAACTGCCAGCACGGCAACCGTCTTGAAGCCGAAACCCTTTTGAAACAGGCGGCGGAACAGGCCGCCGCCCTGCAAAAGCAGGCGGAAAAAGATATTCAGGCTTCCCTCGCCCGGCGTGAAAAACAGGCGCAGGACCGCATCGCCGCCATGCAGGAACAGGCCGCCGCTGAAATCCGCGGCGCCGCCGTGGCCCGCGCCCTGAAAGCCTCGGAAAGCCTGCTGCAAACCCATTATTCGGCGGCGGATGACGCCGCGCTGATCGACCGCCAGATCGGCAAAATCGCCAAGGCGAGCTAGCACGTCCGCTTTCTTTGAACTTTCAGGCTATTGTAGCCGTCTCCCCTAATTTCCGAACACCTCACCCCGAACACTCCCGCGCCCGGCTTCGCCTGCGGCGATGCCGAGGTTTTGCCTCTTCGTCACGCCGAAACTTGCGCAGGCGGAAAAGCGGGAGTCCCATTTTATTGGAAAACAATGGGATTCCCGCTTCCGCGGGAATGTGCATATGGAGAATTCCTATACAGAAATTATTTCGTTTTACTATAGAGCATCCACAATCTGTCATGCCCGCGAATAGATCCAAATGTTCATACTTTGATCCTCTGGCAAACCCTGGCATCACGGCATACAACTGCATGCCTTGGAAGATGCCTAAGATCGTTCGCCGCAATTTCCGTCAGCAACAGAAGCCCGCTGCTCCCGCAGCGGTTCCGCCGCCGCCTGAATCCACCCGTCCCCGTTCCGCCGGATTTGACCCGATCATCATCGACCTGTCCCAAGATCCCGGAAAATCCCGGCGTTCTCTCTGGCCGCAATGGACGCTTCTGCTTGCGGCCAGTTTCTTTGCAGCAGGCGGACTCGCGTTTCTGATTCTGGGCATGCGGCCTGAACTGGCGGCATCAAATGCGGGCGAGCCGCCGCCGTTTTTCATTGCCGCCGGGGATGAATCCCCTTCCCTGCCGCCCTTGCCGGAAAAGGAAATCCGGCCGCCGGAAGTCAATCTGGTTCCCATCCTCAAAAAGCTTCCCGTCGCCAAGCCTATTCTTGTCCCGGCGCGCCTGCCTCCCGTGGTTAAAACGGCGCGGGCCGAACCTGTTGCCGTGCATGTTGAAAGCAACGACCGGGAAATCCGCGCGGCGCGCCTTGCGCGGGACGCGGCCGAGGCGGCGCACACCGGACGCGGCGAAGAGGCCATCCGCCTTTACGGCGACGCGCTACACCTCAACCCGCAAAACCGCAGCGCGCTTTATAATCTGGTGGGCCTGCTTTTGCGCAAGGCGGGTTTGCTGGATCAGCGGGAATCCTATGGCGAGGCCGCCGCGCTATACCGCCGCGCCCTTACGCTGTGGAATGAAGACGACAGCCTCGCCTCCGCCATCCGCGCTCGTCTGGAATGGATCGAAAGCCGCCGGGTTGATTTCGGCGGGGATTTTGATTTCGGACAGGGCGCATTGATAAGCTCATCCATCGCCGCAATGCCTGCTGCCCCCTATATTGTCGTGGAGGAGGAAGACGCGGGCATCGCCGCTTCCGCCCTTGCCCCTGCCGCCGCAAAGGAAGAAGACATGAGCTTCGTGATCGAAGCGCCGGATTCACCGCAAAACTCGCGCGAGCTTTATTCCGCGTTTAACCGGAAAACCAGCGCGGCGCGCGCAATTATCGACCGCCTTTCTGGCCTCGAAAGGCAAAGAGGTGAAGCGGAAGAAGAATGATTGTTCTCTTATTGACCAAGGCTGATTCTTTCAGGCGTCCCCGCGAAAGCGGGGACCCAGTTTGTTTGAAAATGGAATGAATTTGGAAAAAAGCTTCTTTGTCTACATAATCACCAACAAACCGTATGGCATCCTTTATACAGGGATGACGGAAAATCTTTCCCGCCGCATGTTCGAGCATAAGAACGGGCTTATTGAAGGCTTCTCAAGGGATCATGAACTGAAAATACTGATTTATTATGAGATCCACTCAACACATGATGATGCCTTTACCCGCGAGCGGCGCATAAAAAAATGGCGGCGTGACTGGAAGAAACAGCTTATTGAAAAAATGAATCCCGCATGGAATGACCTGTCGGACCAGATTATCTAAACTTCCCCAATGCGCATTTATAACACTGGGTCCCCGCTTTCGCGGGGACGCCTGGGTTCAATGGACAATGACCAACACGAACATTCCCGCCCCCGCCTGTCCGCCTCCGCAAGCTCCGGCGCGACGGGTGCGCCAAGACCTCGGCGTAGCCGCCAGGCGAAGCCGGACGCGGGGGTAAACTCCAGCGGGGACGCCCAAGGCCTATTCAAGTTTCATTCCCTCACCGCGCCCGCGGCGGGGTTTTCTTCCCGCCGTAAAATGTAATCCACTTTCTGCCCGTCCTTTTCCCAACGGACGCCCACGCTTTCGGGCGTAATGGCGGTAACACGCAAATCGCCCACAACGGGCGCTGAGGCGGTGAACTTCACGCCGTCCAGCCACACGCTCCAGTCCTCCGGCCCGTTATAGACAAGCGCGTCCAGACGCGGCGCGGGCGGCGGGGACGGTGGAGCCGGCGGCTTCTCCTCCACCACGATCCGCGCGGCGGGCGGCGTGGGCGGCGCTTCAACCTTTACAGGCGCGGGGGCCGTTTTCGGGCGGAACATGATGCTGGAGCCCATATAGATTCCCGCCATGCCAAACAGCATCAGCAACACCACGACAACCTGCCGCACCCTGTCGCGCGCCGAACGCTCCTTCATCCAGAAGGGCACCAGCGGCACCAGGGGCAGATTCTGTTTTGTAGCCTGCGCGGCCCACACGATATCCGCTTCCCATTCCGGCGGCACAAGCCCCGCCTGCGGCGCCTTCAGCACGACCAGCCTGCAATCAAGCCGGCGCAGGCTTTCGTCCGCGCCGAGCCCTTCAAGGCATGAAGGGACAAAAAGCAGCGCGGGCGCGTCGGAAGGCGCGCCCGGTTGCAGCCGTGGCAAAAATTCGCGGGCGCGGCGCAAATGCCCGGCAAGGGTCCCGGCAAGCGCGGGCGCGCCCTGGCTCGGCGCGCAATCATCGGCAAGACGGGTGAAAACCGGCCGGCCTTCTTTCAAAACAATCTGGCGAAGACCTGTCGCCTCGCCGAGGATCAGGGCAATCGTCCAGGGCTTTGGCAGGGGCGCGTTGATTTGCGCGGCATAATCCGGCCATTCCATGGGGAAAAAGCGCAAGGACGCAATGGGGTTCGAAAGCTGATTCAGGCCGCGCAGCAAATCTTCAAGCTGCGGCTCGGCGGCGCAGGCCGCGTGCAGGGCATGGTAGTTCATGCCGTCGCGCCACATCCCCGCCCCCCGCAGAAAGGACTTTGGAAAATGATGCGCCGCCTGCCGCTTGATGATCTTCTGCCGCGCCCAAAGGCTGACGGGCGGAAGATCCTCACGCTTCATGTCCAGCGTTTCCGCGTCCACCACCACGCGCAGCGCGGCGCCCGGCCGCGCCTTCAGCGCTTTTTGCAAGGCATCAAGCATGGCGGGACCCGACGCGGGAAGCAGCCAGGCCTTGTCGTCCTCCTCGCCAAAGCGCTGCAACAGCAGCATGGCCCGCGCGCCCGCCAGAAGTGTGAAATGCGTTTGCATGTGCCGCCGCGCTTCCCGCCACCAAGACCACAAACAAGAAAGCAGAAAAAATCCCCCTCCCCTTGGGAGGGGTTAGGGAAGGGTACCCCCTCACCAGCAAGAGCCAAGGGCTTAGCCGCTTCGCGTCTAAACCCAGGCTCTTGCAACCTCTCCCCCTAAAGGGGGAGAGGCATACTTATTAGCCACCTCTCAACAGCTTTCATTCGTCTTTCCACCCGCCTTACAGACTACCCCATCACGCCGCCCAATCCCTGATACAGGGGATAGAGTACACCCACGACGATGGACGCCAAAACGAATCCTACCGCCAGCGTCACGGCGACGCTTAATCCTTTTAACACCGCCTCCAGGCGCGCCTCGCCTTCTTCCTGATACAGCCTTGCGATATACAAAAGACTGCCTGAGAGTTCGCCGCTGTCCTCGCCGATTTGCAGCAGCCGAAGCATGAGGGGCGGCAGGCGCAGGTTACGGCGGAAGGATTCACTGATTCCCGCCCCGTCATCCACGGCGGCGCGCAATTTTTCAAGATCACGGGCCAGGGCCTTGTTGCCTGCAAAGCCGGGGAGAACGCGCAGCGCCTCGCTCATGCTCACGCCGCTTTTCAGCATCGCCGCCAAAAGCTGCGCAAGCCGCGCCAGGTCAAGCTTCAGCAGCAGCATGCTCAGTCCCGGCAGGCGCAGGCAAAAGCCGTCCACCGCAACGGCAAGAGACTTCCGCGCCCGCAAAAGCGGCAGCATGAGCGCCAGCGCGCCCGCCCCCAGCAGGATTCCGGCAAGGCCGAAGCCCATCACCCGAACGCCGCCCAGCAAAATTTTCGAATAAAGCGGCAGATCCTGCCCCAGCGATTCCATGAGCTGCGTGATCTGCGGCACCGCCACCAGCATCAGCACAAGGGTTGCAAGCGTGGCCAGCGCCACCTGCACCAGGGGATAGGCGACGCTTCTTTTCAGCCTTGCCGCGGCGCGCTCTTTCCAGCCCAGGCTTTCGTGCAGATACGATAAAGCTTCGGCCAGCCTGCCTGTTTTCTCCCCCGCCCGCAGCAGCAAGACAAACAGCGCGTCGAACCGCACGCCCTGCTCCGCGAACGCATCGGAAAAACTGGCGCCGTCCAGAACGGAGGCCTGAATTTCCCTTAAAATGATAGCCTGCGCCTTGCCGACGGCGCTTTCCGCCAGATCGCCAAGCGCCAGATGCGCCGGCACGCCCGCCTGCACCAGCGCCAGCAAATGACGGCAGATCAACACCTGATCGGCAAGCGGCAGGATCCGGCGCGGCGCCTCGCCTTTTATCCTGCACGTCACAAGGCTTAGCCCTGCTTTTTGAAGCAGGGCGTAAAGATCGTCCTCGCCCCTCGCAAAGCGCTGGCCGCTAAGCAGGGCGCCCTGACGATCCGCGGCGCGATAGGCGAATTGGGGCATGATTCAGGATCCAGACACAAATAAATGAGCTCTCACCCCGACAAAAGCCGGGGTCCAGCAAGCGGTTTTCCATTTGGTTTGATTCATGCCTGATTGATCCAGTCCTGGCCGGCCCCCGGCAAATCCACCCGCGCGCGGAGGCTATCGATATCGGTCAGTCCTTCCTTCAGCTTGGCGAAGCCGTCTTCGGCAAGACTGGTGAAGCCCTGCATGCGCGCGGTCTTCAAAAGCTCGGTCCGCGGCGCGCCTTGCGCGATCAAATCGTCAATCTCCGGCGTGACAGGGAGAATTTCGGCCACGGCCGTCCGCCCCTGGTAGCCGCTGCCGCCGCATTGAATGCATCCCGCCGCCTGCCCGATCCGGGGCGGCGCGGCCGGATCATGCCCCATGGCAAGACAAAGCCCGGCATCGGCGGAGGTTGTGACGCGGCAATACGGACAAAGCCGGCGCACCAGCCTTTGCGCCACCACGCCCATGATATTTCCCGCCATCAGGCCGGGGCTGAGACCGAATTCGCGCAGGCGCGGAAACACGCCAAGGCAATCGCGGGTGTGAAGGGTCGAAAAAACCTGGCTGCCGGTCATGGCGGCGCGAAGAGCCATCTGCGCCGTGTCGGGATCGCGGATTTCGCCCACCAGAACCACGTCCGGGTCCTGCCGCAAGGCCGCGCGCACGCCCTCGGCGAAGCCAAGGCCCAGATCCTCGCGCACCTGCGTCTGGCGTATGCCGGGAAGCTCGTATTCCACCGGGTCTTCCAGCGTGACGATGTTGCGCCCCGCCATGTCCAGCCGCTGCAACAAGGCATAAAGCGTGGTGGTTTTGCCGGATCCCGTCGGTCCGGTGATGACCAACATGCCCTCCGGGCGGCGGACCAGATGGCGCAACAAGACCTGATGCGCGGGCGAAAAGCCGAGGTTCTCCAACGGCAGCAGCGCCCGGCTCTGGTCAAGGATACGCAGCACGATATTCTCGCCATGAAGCGTGGGCATGATGGAGACGCGAAAATCCACCTGCCGTCCGCTTCGGGGCAGCGTGAACCGCCCGTCCTGAATGGTGCGGGTATCCACGATATCCATGTTCGCCATCACCTTCAGCCGTTGCGACAGACGCGGCCAATGGGCGCGATGCATCACGCCATGCAACCGGAGCGCGCCATCAATGCGCAGGCGCACGCGAACGCTTTGCTCTTCCGGCTCCAGATGGATGTCGGAAGCACGGGCCGCCAAGGCTTCATCCAGCAGCGTTTCCACCGCCTTGACCACGGGATGCGGCGCCTCCTCCCCGGCGGACGCGGGCGTTTCCTGGTCTATTTCGCGCAGATGGTGATGAAAGCCGGTCGCGCCCCAGGCATGGGCGATGAATTCGGTCAGCTTTGCTTCGGAAGCCAGATACAGGCGCGGCACGATGCCTTCGGGCAGCATGCGGCGGATGGCGTCGAACACGCGCAAATCCAACGGGTCCGCCATCGCCACCGACAAAACGCCGTTTTCCAGCGCAACCGGTGCGGCCTTGAGCTGTTGCGCTTCCTCCTTGCCCCAGAATTCCAGCGCCGCCGCATCGGGCAGAAGGCCTGCCAGATCCATCACCTCGTAGCCCGTTTGCCCGGCAAGGCCTTGCAGAATGGCATCCTCGCGGGCAAAGCGCAGGCGCAGAAGGATGCGGCCCAGAAGGTCGGGCTTGCGCTTTTGCTCCTGAAGGGCCACGCGAAGCTGGTCCGTATTCAAAACGCCTTCCGCGCACAGCAGGTCGCCCAGCATGGGACGCGGGCGGCCTTCGGGAACGCCGGGACGCGAGGATGTCTTGCTCATCGTTTCACCATGCCGTCTGGCAGGATGGCCCGCCGCCATAGGCCACCAGCGCGTTGCGGTCCAGATAAGCCAGAATATCGTCGAACGGGTCGTCGCCGGCGGCGGGGATAACATCGGCAAAAAACCGGTCGCCGCCGGCATTGCAGCGCTCATTCCCCGTCACGCCCGCGTTGCAGGCAGGCACGGATGCGGGAAAGCGCAACTTCGCGCCAAGATCACCGTAAGCCCCCCGCCCGTTCTTGCCATGGCTTACGACCAAAAACGCCGCCACGCTCGCCACCGCCCCGCCCTGGAGCGTTATCTCCAAGCGGTTGGCGGTGGACAGTCCTTCCTGACACAGGCCTTGCTTGATGGTCCTGTTGTCCACGTCTTCCTGCGTGCAGGACGGCGAAACCTCGCGGCAGACCGATGTCGGCGGCACGACGCCGAAATCCTGCGTCAGCGTGGAATCCACCGCGAATGTCAGCCAGCGGCCATAGCCATCGCGCGCGGCCGATTGCGGCAGCCCCAACGAACGAAACGGCACCAGCCCCACCGCCGCGCATGTGCCGCCGCACGGCGCGGGATTGGCCGAAGCATCGCCCCGCACCACGCCAAAGCCTGGGAGAAATATCGACGTCGAAGGACTGGGACAGGGCAGGCAGCCATTGGCCTGCACGAAAGCCGCCGTCGCCCTTGTCACGCTTTCCAGCGCGCTTCGCGTCGCCCGCGCCTGTTCCGCCGCGCGCAGCGCCAGCAGGCCCGGCACCATCGCGCCAAGGACAAGGGCAATCACGGCCAGCGCCAAGGACGTTTCGGCAAGGCTGAAGCCCGCGCGGAATAAAATGTCACGGGCCTTGCGATTATCCATCCTGCTCCCCGGAAAATCCTGGGTCCATGCATAAAGCCAGTGGAGTTATCAAGCGAACATTCCGGGAAAGGTTGCGAAGCAACCGCGGCCCGGAACCTCATTTGGTTTTTATGGAATTTCCGTTTTCATAGGAATGCACGCGCATAAAACACCGGTTGGCGCTACAGCAGTTTCATGCAAACCACGTAAACAATGTCGTCATCATAGGCCGAGGCCGCGCCCTCTACCGAAACCCCCGCGCGTATATTGCCGGTCAGCGCATCGCCATCGTCCAGACGCTCATCGATAATCCGTGCCTCCGCGCCCTGAATGCCGGAGGCGCAAAGCACATTGATGCCGGGCGCCAGTCCACCATCGCCACTGAACGCGCCGTTTTGGATGCCGATCACGCCACCAAAGGCATTCGAGAGCGGCGGACCCAATATCTTCCCTTTCACCAGCCCTGCCGCGCGCAGTCCCTGCCAGGCCAGCAGGCTTTCGCCCGCGCCATTTCCGCCTGATTCCACGGTCGTGATGTTGAAGGTTCCGGCCAAGGTGGTCTGGCCGATCACCCCGTCGCCGCCGCCGTTGAGCGTGATGCCGCTGTTTTGAAAGCGCGTGGTCATCTGGGAATCATCGCCCGGAAGCGCGTTGTAATTCTGCTGATAGGTGGCTACGGCTCCCTGCACCGCCTGCATGGCATTGACGGTCGAGGTGACGCGCGCGCTTTCCAAAATGCCCGTGCCAAACAGGGTGCTGCCGACGATGAGAAGAATCACCACGATCACGACCGAAAGCTCGATTATGGTGAAGCCGTCTTTGGACAATATGTTGTTTCTCATGTGTTTTCTCCCTTAGGGGCTAAACAATTGAGCTTAAATCATTGAAAAGACCCGATGAACATTCCGGGCAAGGTTGCGCGGCAACCGCGACCCGGAATCCAGTTTGTTTTCTTTTCGAAGAATAAAATGGGATTCCCGCTGGAGCCTGCCTCCGTCCCCGCTTTTCCGCCTCCGCAAAAGCTCCGGCGCGACGGGTACGCCAAAACCTCGGCGGTGCCGCAGGCGAAGCCGGGCGCGGGGACAGGCTCCGGCGGGGGCGGGAATGTTCATGTTGGTAATTGTTCATTGAACCTGGTCCTCCGGCATGGTGTCGGGCCGAGTGTCGTATCTCGGCACAATCGTGGGCGGGATGGGCTCCGGCGCCGGCCGGGGCGGAGACACGCCAAGCGGCGCGACGGGCCTTGATGCGCCGCGCCGCTTTTTCCTTTTTTTCTCCGGCTTTTTCTTCAGCTTCTTTTCCGGTTTCTTTTCTTCCAGCTTTTTCTCTTCGGACGGCGTGATGTCTTCGTCTTTTTTGTCTTCTTCCTCTTCAACTTTCTCTTCGATTTTCTCTTCGGCTTTTTTCTTCTTCTTCTTTTTGATCTTGTAATAAGCGGCCTCGCGGGCAAACGGCGCGCCCTCCCCCATGTTGTAGGTGGCGGGGATAAAGCCGCCCGGCAGAACATCTTCCGGCCCCCCGTCCATCATCGCCGCATTGCCGGGCGGGATCATGCTTCCCGGCGCGCGCGCTCCTTCGGCCTTCAGGGGCAGTGGATGCCGGTCCTGGGTGAAGCGTTTGTAAAGATCGCGGTCCTTGCGGTCAGGCGCGGGCCCGCCTTCCACGATGGAGGCGCGCAGCAGGATCACAAGCTCGGTCAAATGACTGGCGGTATCGCGCGATTTGGCCAGATTGCCGAAAACCGGCACTTCATCGGCCAGCGGAATGCCGTTCTCGCTGTTCCGGGCGCTGTCCTGCATCAACCCGCCCATCACCGCCACCCCGCCGGACGGCAGGGTAAGAACGGAATCCATCTCGCGCACCGCCACCACCGGAATCGACGACGTGACATCCGGCACATTGGCATCGGCCGCGGCGATACGCACGCCGGGATCCTCCACCCGGTCCACAATGTAGGAAACCGTGGGGCGCAGGTTCAGCGTCACCTCGCCGCCATCCAGGTCGATGGCGGGCTGCACCGTCATCAAAAAGCCGATGGGCACGGTATTGGGCGTGGAGTTGACGGTGCGCTGCACGGCAACCGGACTTCCGCCGGTGGAGCCGATAATCGGCGTCGTCTCGATGGTGGAGGTGAAATAGACCTCGTTCCGCGCCACCTTCAGCACGGCGGGCTGGTTGTTCAGAACCGTCAGGCGCGGGCTGGAAAGCGTACGCGAGGTCCCGAAATGGCGCATGAAGTTCAGAATGCCGCCGAAATCCCCTGTTTTCAGGGATAATGTCATCACCCCGTCGGTGGCGGTGGCGGGCGTTGAAAAGGGCGCGCCCACCGCGCCGGGGCCAAAGCGCGCCGCGGCGTTGAAAGAACTGTCCAGCAGGCTGCGCCAGTTGATGCCGCTTCGATAGGACTCATCAAGGCTGACCTCAATGATCCGCGCCTCAATCAGCACCTGCGCGTTGCTGTCGCGGCGAAGGCGCTTGAGGTATTTCGCCACGGTCTTCTGCTGGCGGCTGTCGCCGAAAACATTGATCAGCCCCGCCTGGCGGTTGATGGAAAAAGGTTTCGCGCGGGCCTTCCCGCCTCGCTCGCGGCCCGTGTTGGCAAGAAGGGCGTCCAGATTGGCCTCCACCTCTTTCCAGAAATCGGCCTCGCCTTCGCTTGCCACTTTTGTGAGTGAATTATTGCCGTTCCGCGCATCCTGACTGGCGGTCACCACGCCGCCCGCGCGCGTGGCGCCTTGCACCGAGGCGAAGACGTTGGTGGCAATGCCGATTTCGCTTTTCGCCTTGCGCGACAAGGACAGGTAATCCAGCGAATAGGTTTTCAGATAGGGATCGTCCAGTTCCACCCGCACCACATCGCCATCCACGTCATGGCGCAGCCCCGCCATGCCGCAGATACGGTCAAGGACGCGCGAAAAGCTCTGGCGGCTGGCGGTAAAATTGACCCCGCCCGAAATGCGCGGGTCGATTTCCATGTCCACGCCGGCGCGTGCGCCAAGCTCCATTAACACATCCTTGAGGGGAATCTTGTCGGTTACCGAGATCGACAGCTTCTTGCCCGAAGCCAGCCTTGGCTTTTCGGCATCATCCAGACGCAGCGGCAAATGCGGCACCGGTGGGCCCGCATCGCTTTCGTCCCTCGCGTGCAATCCGCGATAATCTTCACGCGAAAGCCCGGCGACGGGATCCGTCTGGTCCAGCGCGCTGTCCGCGCAGCCCGTCGTCAGCGCCAGCAGCGCCGCAAAAACAAACGCGGAAAATTTCATGAAAATGACCGGCAGGTCTGAAGGGAATACTTGCGAACAGCGTGTATAATTAACCTTTTTTACCTACCGACGCAACCAGTTTATGGTATGTTCCTGTTTGATTTTCAATATTTTCACGGGAGAAGCTAAAGTTAGCTGTCATGTCCGCGGCCCGCCTGCGCGGGGATGAACGAGATGGCGCTCTACGTCCTCAATAATCCACCTTCAAAAAATAAAGCCCGTGCGCGGCGGCGGTGGGGCCGCCGCGTTTACGGTCACAGGCGGCGAAGGCGGCGGCGAAATCCTCCGCGCTCCAATGCCCGTCGCCCACATAAAGCAGGCTCCCCACCATGTTGCGCACCTGGTGATAAAGAAAAGACCGTGCCGAAAAATAAAAATGATATTCCTCCCCCACCCGTTCGATGCGCGCTTCATCCAGCGTTTTGACAGGTGAGTTCGACTGGCAGTCCCGCGCCCGGAAGGTGGAGAAATCATGCGGCCCCGGCAGAAGCGCCGCCGCCTTCCGCATGGCTTCCAGATCAAGCGGCGTCGGGACATGGAGCACATGGCCCGCCTCCAGCGCGGGCGGGGGTTTTCTTTGCAGCACGCGGTAAAGATAATGCCGCGCCTTCGCCTTGAGCCGGGCATGAAAATCATCGCCAACGCCTTCGACGGCCAGAACGGCGACCGGCGCGGCGCGCAGATAATAATTCAGCGCATCGCGCACGGTGCCGGCATTCGTTTCCTTTTCAAGGTCGACATGCGCCACCTGCGCGCGGGCATGCACGCCCGCGTCGGTGCGGCCCGCGACATGCAGACGCGCTTCCTCGCCCGAAAAGCCCGTCACCGCCTCTTCCACGGCCTGCTGCACCGAAGGCGCGTTTTCCTGCCTTTGCCAGCCGCAAAAGGCCGAGCCATCGTATTCCAGGGTGATTTTCCAGCGGGGCATGAAGAACGCTCATCTTTATTGCCCCTTTTCTCCGGGAGGGGAATTCATTTTTATCCAGCATAGGCATTGTTTATAGCCGTGTCCCTTAATTTCCACACACCCCACCCCGAACACTCCCGCGCCCGGCTTCGCCTGCGGCTACGCCGAGGTTTTGCCTCTTCGTCACGCCGAAGCTTGCGGAGGCGGAAAAGCGGGAGTCCAATTTTATTGGAAAACAATGAGATTCCCGCTTTCGCGGGAATGTGCATATGGGGAATTCCTATACGGAAATTATTTCGCTTTACCATACAAAATCAGCAAATCTTCTCCCCCACCTTCACCGCAAAGCCGCGCAGAAAGGCGGCGCCCTCCATCGGCGCGCGGCCCTCGCGCTGAACGCGCGGCAGACGCAACGCACCCTTGCCGCAGGCGATGGTGAAGGAATTATCCAGAAGCGTGCCGGGTTTACCATCCCGCGCCACAACCTCAGCCTCCAGAATTTTGATGCGCGTGCCACGCATTTCGAAAAACAGCCCCGGCCAGGGATTAAGGCCGCGCGCCTTGCGCTCCAGAATGGCGGCATCCTCGTCCCAACTCACCTGCCCCTCTTCGCGCCTCAGGCGTTCGGCATAGGTTGCGCCTTCGGCCGGTTGCGGCACGGGCGTCAAGGATCCCTCCAGCACGCCCTTCGCCCCCGCCACCGCCAGCCTCGCGCCCATCCTGCTTAAATCATCGTGCAGGCTTTGGGCCGTCGTGGCCGGCGTGATGGGCATGGCCTCGCGCAGCAGAACGGGACCGGTATCAAGGCCCTCATCCATCTGCATGAGGCAGATGCCGGTCTCTTCATCGCCCGCCAGAAGGGCGCGATGAATGGGCGCCGCCCCCCGCCAGCGCGGCAGAAGCGAGGCATGGACGTTGATGCAGCCAAGGTGCGGGGCTTCCAGAACGGCTTTCGGCAGGATCAGCCCATAGGCCGCCACCACGCCCAGACCGGCGCCAAGATCGCGGAAGGCTTTTTGCTCGTCCTCGCTCTTCAGGCTTTTGGGCGTGCGCACGGGAATGCCCTTGCTCTCCGCCAGAAGATGCACGGGCGACTTTTTCAGCTCCCGCCCCCGGCCGGCCGGCTTCGGCGCGCGGGTATAAACGGCGGCCATGTCATGGCCCGCCCCAATCAACGCGCGCAGAACCGGCACGGCGAAATCCGGCGTGCCCATGAAGACAAGGCGGAGGCGGCTGGAAGGCATATTTCAGCGCGGAGGGTTAATACCTGTTTACCCAAGGATTAGCATATTTTTCAGAAGAGCAAGCTAACATATCCAGAATTCTGGAAAGGTTATGTTATATATGCCTAACAAGTACGGTCTTACCGACGATCATACTGCCTGCGCCCTGCGCGCCCTTGAACTGAGCAAAGAACTGAACTTGACCCACGACAAAACGGTCAGGGAGGATTATGTCGATCACCATTATTTCAGCGACAACGCAAAGGGCGCCACGGCTTATGTGGGTGAGCACGAGTCTGGTTATCAGATCGACCTCGACACCAGAACCGAAAATGGCAAGAAAGATCATTTCATGCTGCGTGATGAGCATGCGCACGACGAAAACGGGAAATTTCTTGGCATAAACATTCTCACGGCTGATGTTCACAGTTTCATACCAATCCCCGGTCCTCATGGAGTGATGAAATTCTTTGCTCCCGCACACTCTTCAGTCGTAACGGCTGACAGCCTGGCCGGTCCCGATGGAAAGAGGCCACCCTACAGCATCAGATCCAGTGGCGAGCAAGAGCCAAGAGAAGAGCATCGCGCCATTATCGACGCCGTCATCGCCTGCAAAACGGGAGTGTAGGACAGGGCCGCGGCTAAAACACCCGTCCGCCGGGTTCAGCGGCCTCGGCCGCGGCGCGGGCCTGGGTTTTGGCGACGCGCTTCAGCATCATGTCGCGCTTGAGCTTCGAGACGTAATCCACGAACAGCACGCCGTTCAGGTGGTCGATTTCGTGCTGGATGCAGCTTGAAAGAAGGTCTTCGGCCTCGATCTCCCGTCTTTTGCCGCCGACGTCGTAAAAACCGGCGCGGAGGCGCTTGGGCCGGGTGACTTCGGCGAACTGCCCCGGAATGGAAAGACAGCCCTCGTTATAGGTAAAACGCTCTTCCGACCTCCACAGGATTTCGGGATTGGCCATCATCAGCGCCGGACCGGATTTCTGCTCGTCCGCCACGTCCATCACGATCACGCGCCTCAATTCCCCCACCTGCGGCGCGGCAAGGCCGATGCCGCGGTTTTCATACATCGTCTCCAGCATTTCATGCATGAAACGCGCGGTGTCCTTGTCCATGCCCGCCACGGGAGCCGCCACCTTGCGCAGAACGGGATCGGGAACAATGTGAAGCTTCAGGCCCATGGCGTCATTATATGGGGCAATCATGAAGAAAATTCAACCGGCCGAGACCGGCGGCAATGGATCAGTTTGAGAAAATCACCCCCGCGACGGCGGGGGTCCCATTTGTTTTTTCAAGAAAAATGGGATGCCCGCCGGAGCCTGTCCCCGCCCCCGCTTTCGCGGGGGTAAACTCCAGCGGGGGCGGGCATGATTGTCGAAAGGTTGAACTGACCCACGATCAAGCCTGCTTTTCCCTTGACCCGGACGCTTCTTCTTCCGGCTCCTCGCTCATCTGCGCCACGGAAACAGGCAAGGGAATGGCCTCCAGCGCTTCCAGAACCTCGATCTCCTTGCCGCTTTCCACGCCATACTGGTCCTTCAGGCGGCGGGCGGGGTTCAGGGCTCTCTTTTCGAACGCCGTGGCGGTCTTGTTGTAGTGGTCCACGCTTTTGCGCAAGCTGTCGCCCAGCGATTGCAAGGGCGACGCCAGCGAAGCCAGCCCCTCATACAGCTTGCGGCCAAGCGCGGCCACGCGGTGCGCCTCGTCGGCGATTTTCTGCTGGTTCCAGGCCTGCGCAATGGTGCGCAGAAGCGCGATCAGGTTCAGCGGCGTGGCAATCACCACGCGATTGTGGAAGGCGAAATCAAAAATCTCCGGATCTTTCTGCAAGGCCAGCGACAGAAAATGCTCGCCCGGCACGAACATCACCACATAATCGGGCGAGGACGCGAATTGCTGCCAATAGGCCTTGGTGCCAAGGGATTTCACATGCTCGCGCATCTTGCGGGCATGGCGCGCGACAAGCTGAAGGCGGGCGTCCTCGTCTTCGGTCTCGGCGATATCCAGAAAACCGTCCAGCGGCGTTTTGCAGTCGATCACCAGCCGCCGCCCTTCGGGAATTTGCACGATCACGTCGGGGCGCAGCCGTCCCTCTTCGCCCGTTTCCGTGCTTTGCTCCACGAAATCGCAATGCGGCAGCATGCCCGCCATCTCCAGCACGCGCCGGAGCTGCACCTCGCCCCAGCGGCCGCGCCCTTCGGGACGGCGCAGGGCCAGCTTGAGTTGCGATGTTTCCTGCTTCAACTGCTGCTGCGCCTCCACAAGACCGCCCAGATGCTGCTTCAGCCCTTCATAGGCGGCAAGGCGCGCCTTTTCCAGTTCCTGATTATGGACATGCATTTGTCCCAGCTTTTCATCAAGGGGCTTGAGCGCCTCGTTCACTTTCAGGGCGCGCTTTTCCAGATCGCCGCGCGCGGATTCCTGCTCGCGCGCCAGCACGCTTTTGGCGAGATCAAGAAAAACCTGATTGTTGGCGCGCAAGGCCTCGGCCGAAAGCGCCTGGAAGCTGTCGCGCGCCTGCGCCCGCAGGCTTCGGAAGAAAATCACGGCAAGGCCAATGCCCAGGGCAAGGCCGGCGGCAAAAACAAGAAGGAAGTCCATGGAAGAAATATAAGTCATCCCCAAGAGGATGTCACGCGAGCGAAATACTCCATTCCTACGAACGCGCCAACTGGTCGCTTTTCTGTCGCAGCAAGCGCAGAAGCGCCTCCGGCCCCTGCTGGCGCAGGACAGAGCCGAATTCCGAGCGGCGCGCGGCCATCTCCGAAATCGTGCCGTTCACATACACGTCAACGATTTTCCAGCCGCCGTCCCTGCTTTTGCGCATGCGGTAATGCAGGCCGGTTTTGTCCCCGCCCGACACAAGCTGCGTTTCCACGATTTTTTCATCCGCCGCCGGTCCCGGCCTTTCGCCCAGAACCTGAAACCGCTCGCCCGCATAACGGGGGAAACGGCTGGCATAAGTGGAAATGCTGAAGGCGCGGAACGCGCGTAAAAGACCCTTCTGTTGCGCCGCGGGCACCTGCGGCCACGCGGGACCGGCCGCCATGCGCATCATGGCGTCCAGATCAAAGCTTTGCTCCACCGAAGATTGCAGGCGCCGGTAACGGCCCTGGAAGCCCAGCGACGGGCCCTCCTTCATTGTTCCCTTCAGGATGTCATAAAACCGCTTCACCACCGTGGCCGGAGCCTGCTCCTCTACAGCGGGTGGAGATGGCGGGATCGCCGTCGCGGGAACGGCCGCGATTGCGGGCTTCGCCGTCTCTGTTGCGGCACGAGCCGCTTCAGGTGAAACCAGGAACAGCGCCACGATTGTCAGGCATAGCGCGCACGGGATGCGGAAATTATAGTCGTGTCTCTTAATTTCCATACATCCTACCCCGAACACTCCCGCGGAAGCGGGAGTCTCATTTAATTGAAAAACAACGGGATTCCCGCCGGAGCCTGCCCCCGCGAAGGCGGGGGCGGGAATGTGCATATGGGAAATTCCTATACGCAAGTTATTTGGTTTTTCTATATTCGTCACAACTTATATACGCCCGTCACCATGTCGAGAGTTTGGCGAATTTTCTTTCAAAAAATGATTTTGACGGCCTGCTTTATCACGAAATCCAGCGTCACTCCCCCGCCGCCAGAATTTCCTTCTGCGCCATGCCGTGCCCCAGCGCCGCGCGCGCCTTGCCGGCGATATGGGCCGCGTTCAGGCCCGCCCGGTCATACTGCTTCATGGGCGCGTCCTGGTCCTGGAAAATGTCGGGCAGCGTCAGGCAGCGGATTTTCAGACCCTTGTCCAAAGCGCCTTCATTGGCCAACATGTCCAGCACATGCGCGCCAAAGCCGCCGGCCGCGCCTTCTTCCACCGTCAACAGCACCTCATGCTCCTCCGCCAGTTCGCGGATCAGATCCTTGTCCAACGGCTTGGCCCAGCGCATGTCCGCCACCGTGGTGGAAAGCCCGTAGGATGCCAGCTCGTCCGCCGCCTTCAGGCTCTCGGCCAGCCTTGTGCCAAGGCTGAGAATGGCCACCGCCGTTCCCTCGCGCAGGACGCGGCCCTTGCCGATGGGCAGAACCTGTCCCCGTTCGGGCAGCTTCACGCCCTCGCCCTCGCCTCTTGGATAACGCACGGCAACCGGCCCGCCGTTATAAGCGGCCGACGTGGCCACCATATGCATCAACTCGGCCTCGTCCGCGGGCGCGCCCACCACCATGTTCGGCAGGCAGCACAGATAAGCCAGATCGAATGCCCCCGCATGGGTGCAGCCGTCGGCCCCCACAAGGCCCGCGCGGTCCATCATGAAACGCACCGGCAGGTTCTGGATCGCCACGTCATGCACCACCTGGTCATAGGCGCGTTGCAGGAAGGTGGAATAGATCACGGCAAAGGGTTTTAGCCCCTCGCAAGCCAGGCCCGCGGCGAAGGTCACCGCGTGCTGCTCGGCGATGCCCACATCAATCATGCGGTCGGGGAAGCGCTGGCCGAAAATATCAAGGCCGGTGCCCGCAGGCATGGCGGCGGTGATGGCCACGATTTTACTGTCGGCTTCGGCCTCCTTCACAAGGGCGTTGGCGAAAACCCTGGTGTAGGTCGGCGCGCCGGCTCTGGACTTCACCTGCTCGCCCGTGACCACGTCGAACTTGTTGACGGCGTGGCATTTGTCGGCGGCAGCCAGGGCGGGCGCGAACCCCTTGCCCTTCTGCGTCACCACATGGATGATGACCGGGCCGGGATCCACGTCGTCGCGCACATTCTCCAGAACCGGCAGAAGATGCTCCAGATTATGGCCGTCGATGGGGCCGATGTAATAGAAGCCCAGTTCCTCGAACAGCGTGCCGCCGGTGACGATGCCGCGGGCATAATGCTCGGCCTTGCGGGCGGCGTCGCGGATGGGCTTGGGGAATATCTTGCTCATGTTCTTGCCCAGATGCCGCAGGCCGCGGTATTCGCGCGACGACACAATGCGCGACAGATAGGCCGAAAGCGCGCCCGTGGGCGGCGCGATGGACATGTTGTTGTCGTTCAGAATCACAACCAGCCTTGAGCCCGTCGCGCCCGCGTTGTTCATGGCTTCGTAGGCCATGCCGGCGCTGATCGAACCGTCGCCGATCACCGCGATGGTATGATTGGTCCTGCCAAGCCTGTCGCGCGCGACGGCCATGCCCAAGGCCGCCGAGATGGATGTTGAGCTATGCGCCGCGCCAAAGGGATCGTATTCGCTTTCCGCGCGCCTGGTGAATCCCGAAAGCCCGCCGCCCTGACGCAGCGTGCGGATGCGGGTGCGGCGCCCGGTGATGATCTTGTGCGGATAGGCCTGATGCCCGACATCCCAGATCAAACGGTCGGCGGGGGTGTTGAACACGTAATGGAGCGCCACCGTCAGTTCCACCACGCCAAGCCCCGCGCCCAGATGCCCGCCCGTGACGGACACGGCATCAATGGTTTCCGCCCGCAGCTCGTCGGAGAGCTGCGGAAGCTGTTCGGGCTTCAGTTTTCGCAAATCTTCGGGCGTATCGACCTGATCGAGCAGCGGGGTCTTGTGCTGCGGATTACTTGATGGATTAACCACGCCTGAACTCCTGAAGCCGGGGAAAACGAAGGCCCTTCACCGGTCTCCCCGGCCGACAGGGCGGGGACGAACAAGGGCTTTCTCCATGAAAAACACCTTACTTAACGAAAGGAAATCAATGAAAGCAAGTAAATGTATATTTTCATATGTATGCGAATGGTCACAATAAAACAGCGGCACAGAAATAATTTCCCCTTCCCCTAAGGGAGCGGACGAAAGACCCTCACGACCCTTATGCCCCTTGAGACCCTGTTCATGGGGGCTCCACCCCGCCCCGGCCCCAGTGCTTTTCAAAGATAATGTGCGGCATCGCTGAACAGCTTATCAAAGATATTCACAGGTTTCTTAACAATTGCTCTCAAGAACTTCCCGCGCGGCCATGAGGTCTTTTGCCAAAAGCGGCTCCGCCGCCCAGTTGCCGCGCAGGATATAACTGGGGTGAAAGGCGGGAATGACCGGCACATCCTCCAAAAACCGGCAAGGCGCGGGCGCGCCGCGCCGCGCCACGATGCCTTCCAGTCCCGTGAGCGCCCAAAGCGGCGTCGCCCCCAGCGTGACAATCACTTTCGGCCTGAGCGCGCGAAGCGTTTTGGCCAGATGGTCCAGTTCTCCGCCAAACCGGGCGCGGCAAAAACGGCTGGCGTATTTGCCCCAATCCGTCAGGAGCGGTTCTCCTGTTTCAGAAGCCATTTTCCTTGATACAAAAAAATGGCCGATCTTGTTGTCCGGCGGCTGATAACGAAAAACATTGGCGACAAGGCATTCCTCGCGCGCCAGCCCCGCCGCCAAAAGGTTTTTATCAAGCAACTGCCCGCTGCGGCCCACAAAAGGACGCCCAAGCCGGACTTCATCGCGCCCCGGCGCCTCGCCAACCAGAGCAAGCAGCCCCGCTGCGCCTTTTCGCGCGGGATACTGGTAATCAACAAAGGGAAGTTCCAAGGACAAGGGCCATACCAGGCACAGGGGATGAGCGGTCATGATCTTGCCCAAAAACCGGACCGATTCATAACAGAAAGTGTTTTCCCTCCCGCGCGGCTCCGCTTACAATTCAGGAAACGGCAAAGGAGGATCGCATGAGCTACGCCGCCACCGCAAGCATGGTCCCTGAAGCCGAGTTCCGGTTTGATCCCGTGACCCTTTCCGGCGGGCGCGTGGTGGAATGGCACCTCCGCGTCGACGACAACAATGACGTGCTTGGCCTTGATCTCCGGTACAATACCGGCGTGGACCTTCCGGGCATCCTGTCGCTGAACCGCCTGGCCGAGGGCGGGCTTCATGTGCCGCGCACGGTGTTCAGCCCCAGCGTGACGGAAATTCAGGGCGCGCGCGACGCGGTCGAGGTTCTGGCCGATGCCGGCCTCCGCTCCATGGTTCTGGAAAAGGCGGGGGCGAAAACCCTGGCCGGTCTTGACGCCTTCGTCGCGGCCATCAAGGCGAAATACCTGAACTGACGCGCCTTATGCCGTCGTCGCCAGCCCCCCCTCCCGCATGGCGGAGCGGCGTAATCTGGAAGAATATTTCCTGTGCCTAATGAATCTTAACCACAACAGGCCCTCCTGAATTAGCGCGGCGTTAATCACGGCGGCGTTAAAGTCGCCGGATGGCCATGTATGGCGGATCAAGCTTCGAAAGCTATAAAAACGTCACCAGCAACATGGACAAGACCAAGGGGTCTTTCCGCACCGCTTTTGGCGAATGCGCGCGCCTGAGCAGTTTTACCCTGACCTATGAAGACGGCTCGAAATACGAGATTGGCTCGTCGGGCTACATCACCCGTCCGCGCGGGCGCAATCCCATGACCGACCGCGACGAGCATCCCGACCGCGAAATCGCCCGCGACGCCTGCCGCCTGATGAAAAGTTCGAAATTCGTCGATCAGACGCTGACCGAGATGAACGAAAAACAGTTTCACATCGGTCCCAAGGACATCAGCGGCTTTTCGCGCACCCTTGAATCGCGCTACGGCATCCGCGACAAGCTCGACAGCCTCACCAGCAAGCTGATGAGCTAACCGGGCAAGCAATCCTTGCACGAACATTTCTGCGCCCGGCTTCGCCATAACAGCATCTCAACCGCGCCCGGCGCATCGCGGCTTTCGGGGAAATCGGGATATTCCACGCGCTGGCCTTCAAACAAGAATATCAGTTTTCCGCCGGCGCTTTCCCGCGGCATCATGTGATGCGGCTCCACCTTTCCCGCTTTCGTATCAAGGCAAAAACGGAAATCCGCGCCGGGATTGCGGCGGCGCAGGTCCTCCACCAGACCGCGGGCGCGGCGGAAAGCAAGGCGGTACGCGGCGGAATACGGCACAGGCTCAGGCACATAAACCGAATGGAACGGCGCGCCCAGCGCCGCCAGCCTTTCATAAAGCAAATCCAGCACCTCCACATGGTCATTCACCCCGCGCAGAAGCGGGAAGTGACTGGCAAGACGCAAGCCCGCGTCTTGCATGCGCCGCAACGCGGCGGCGATTTCTTCGCAAACTTCGTAGGGATGAACAATGTGCAGCCGCACGCGCACATCTTGCGCGGCAAGAAGGCTGAGCTTGTCTTGCGTCAGGATTCCCGGCGCAAAAACCGGCGCGCGCGTGTGCAGGCGGATTTTCATCTCCGTCCTCACGCCGCGAATGGCCGCAAGCGTTTTTTCCAGGTCACCCGCCGGGAGCATCAGCGGGTCGCCGCCGGACAGGATGACTTCCGTCACCTCCTCATGCTCAAAAAGATGCGCGCGCAACGCCGCAAGCTTGTCATCCAGCGAAAGGACGCGCCTGTCCCGCATCTCCGGGAGCAAAGGACCGCGAAAGCAGTAAAGGCAATGCGCGGCGCAATGCCCGGTCGGCAGAAACAGCACGCGGTCACGGTATTTGTGAACGATAAAACCGCCTTCCATGGCGGCATGGACGCCATCACCAACCCAATCCTTCACCTCGCCGGGCGCCGGCGGGCCAAAACGCTCTTCCACCGGGTAGACGATACGCGCCAGCGGTCCCCCGGCATGGCCCAGCGCCGCGATCTCCTCCTCAACCTTGGCGCGGTAAAACGGCGTGACCTTTACGGGAAGCAGGCCTTGCGCTTCGGCAAGCTGGTCATAAGCATCAAAAACAGCGTCATTATTCCGAAAACAATTCATTTACATCCCGGTCATCACGGGCGCGGCGTTGCCGGATTTCTGGTTGCGGTAGCGCGCAAGCGCCCAGAGCGGGAAATAGGACTTGTACCCGTGATAGCGCAGGTAAAACACGCGCGGGAACCCCACGGCGGTATGGGGTTTTTCCTGCCATTCGCCTTTTTCGTCCTGGCCGCGCATGAGGCAATCAACGCCTTTTTCCACTCCCGCTTCATCAAGCCGCCCGGCGGCGATCAGCCCCAGCAGCGCCCATGCGGTTTGCGAAGGCGTGCTCTCCTGTCCCTCGCCTTTCGGCTTGCCGGGGAAATAGCTGGAACCGTCTTCGCCCCAACCGCCATCCGCGCGCTGTTTCTCAAGAAGCCAGGCCGCCGCGCGCGCCATCATGGGATCGTCCTTGCCGAAGTCCAGCGCCGCCAGCGCGTTTAATACCGACCACGTGCCGTAAATGTAATTCGTGCCCCAGCGGCCGAACCAGCAGCCTTCCGGCTCCTGCTCGCGGCGCAAGAACCCGATGCCCGCCGCCACCGCCGGATGCTCGCGCGGATAGCCAAGCTGCGCCAGCATGCCAAGCACGCGGCCCGTGACGTCGGCGGTGGGCGGATCCAGCAGCGCGCCATGATCGGCGAAGGGGATATGGTTGAGATAAAAATACGTGTTGTCGGCGTCAAACGCGCCCCAGCCGCCATTCCTGCTTTGCAAGCCCAACACCCATTCCACGCCGCGCGCGATGGGTTCGCGGTATTTTTGCGCGTCCAGCCGGTCCAGCGCCATCACCACCACGGCGGTATCGTCCAGATCGGGATAATAGGCGTTGTTATACTGAAAGGCCCAGCCGCCGGGACGCACGTCCGGCCGCCACACGGCCCAATCACCTTTCAAGTCCAGCACCTGCCGTTCCACCAGCCAGTCGCAGGCGCGATAAGCGGCCGCCCGCGCCGGCTCCGACCTCTCCTCCAGCAGGGCATGAACGGCCAGCGCCGTATCCCATACCGGCGAAAAACAGGGCTGGCACCAGACGCTGTCTTCTTCCTCCACCACCAGATGATCGACCGCCTTGCGGGCGATGGCGGCATCGGGATGATCGGGCGGGACGCCCAGCGCCTCATACATCATCACCGTATTGGCCATGGCGGGATAAATCGCGCCCAGGCCGTCAATACCATTTTGCCGCTCCTTGATGAATTCCAGCGCCTTGCGGATGGCCGCCTGGCGCGGACCCTTCGGAAAAAAAGGCTCGGCCACCCGCAAGACGGCGTCCAGTCCGCGGAAAAAAGGGTTCCAGGCGGAATCCGACCGGTGCGAAGGCCACCGGTCCAGCACGAAGGGCGGAACGGTGAACAACTCGTCAATACGGATTTTATTGGGATTGCGCGCCACAGGCTTGAGGGCCATCAGCACCAGAAGCGGCACGATCACCGTGCGCGACCAGTAGGAAACCTTGAAGATATGAAAAGGAAACCACAGCGGCAAATGCATGATTTCCACCGGCATCACCGGGACCGCCTTCCACGGCGCCGCGCCGAACAAGGCCATTTGAATGCGGGTGAAGACATTGCTGCGCGCGGCTCCGCCAGCCTTCAAGATCGCGTCGCGGGCGCGCCGCATATGCGCGGCCTCCGGGCTGTCGCCCGCAGCTTTCAACGCGAAATAAGCCTTCACGCTGGCGCTGATATCCAGATCGCCGCCATGAAACAGCGGCCAGCCGCCATGCTCTTTCGACTGAATACCGCGCAGGTACACGGCCATTTTCTTTTGCAAGGGCGCGTCGATGCCGCCCAGAAAATGCTGCAACAGGATGTATTCGGCGGGGATGGTGGCATCGGCCTCAAGATCGAAGACGATATGGCCGTCCTCGCTCTGCCGCGCCATGAGCGCCGCGCAGGAAGAAGAGGCCGCCGCCGCGGCCGCGCTTGCCGGCGCGCCTTGTGCCCGCGCCGTTTCCGGGATATTTTTTCGTTTGGAAGAAGCGGGATTCATTTGGGGTTCAACGGGGCATAAGGGGCGAAAGGGTCATAAAGGGTCTATGTTGACCCTATGGGCCCTCATGACCCTCACCACCCTTGTTATTGCCTGACGGCATAATACCTGATGAATTTCACGCCGCAGTCAAGCGCGAACAAAAACCTGATCCGCGCCCCCGTTTTTCAGGAATTTGCCTGGCAACCCAAACATGATATGATCCGCTGTTTCTTATACGCCCGCCAGGATCAAGCCTGCCCCGCCTGTTTTCCGTGCATGACTCCTCCACCCTGCCCGCGCCATGCTTTTTGATCTGCCCGCAACCGCGCTGATAACCGCACTTCTGATGTTGCTGTCGGGACTGTTTTCGGCGTCGGAAACAGCGCTGACCCTCACCTCGAAAGCCCGGATGCTCACGCTGGAGCGCGAAGGCCGCCGCCGCGCCGCGCTGATCAACCGGATGTGGAAGGACCGCGACCTGGTCATCAGCGCCATTCTGGTCGGCAACAATATCACGAATATCGCCGCGTCGGCCATCATGACGGGGCTGCTCATCCAGCTTTTCGGGGATATCGGCGTGGCCTACGCCACGGCGGGAATGACGGCTTTCATCGTCATTTTCGTTGAGATATTCCCGAAAACCATCGCGCTGCGCCGTCCCGACGACGCGGCCATGTTCCTGGCCCCTTTCGTGCGGGTGATGATGTTCGTGCTGGTGCCGGTGACGCATGTCTGCCGCTTTATCGTGCATCTTGCGCTGGCGCCCGTGCCCGTCGTGCGGGAGGATCAGAAAACCGCCGAGGAAGAGCTGCGCGGCATGATCGACATGCATGCCCGCCTGCTCGACAAGGAGCGCCAGGCGGCGGGCATGCTGCACGCCATCGTCGATCTTTCCGACATGACGGTCAGCGACGTGATGCTCCACCGCCGCGACATGAAAAGCCTGTCCTTTTCGCAGCCCAGCGAAAAAATGGTGCATGATCTTCTTTCCAGCCGTCACAGCCTTGTGCCGCTGTGGGGCTCCTCGCCCGAAGATATTGTCGGCGTGATCGACGTGCGCCAGCTTCTGGCCGAGATGACCCGCAAGGAGGGCGATTTTTCGCGCATCGAGCTTTCAAGCGTGGTCACCACGCCCTGGTTCATCCCCGACAGCACCGGGCTTCTGGAGCAGCTCAAGGCCTTCCGCAAGCGGCGGCTGAACCTGGCTTTCGTGGTGGATGAATACGGCGTGCTCCAGGGCATGATTACCCTTGCCGATATTCTGGAGGAAATCGTGGGCCATTACGACCGGGGCCAGTACGACGCCCTTTCGGTGCCCAAGCCCCAGCCCGACGGCGCCATCATCATCGACGGACGCTTTCCGGTGCGCGAGTTCAACCGCGAAACGGGCTGGGATCTGCCCGACGGGCACGCCTCCACCATGGCGGGGCTGGTTATTCATGTGGCCGGGCACATCCCGGAGCCCGGCGAGCAGATTTCGTTCGGCCGCTTCTTTTTCGAGGTGCTGGCGCGGCGCCGCAACCGCGTCGCGCGCCTGCGCATCGGAAGGCGGCGCGCCGAGGCCATGGCGGTGTAAGGAAAAGCGGCAGAAGGGCCCGCGCGCGCGGCGCGCCATAAACAGGTCAATCCCGGTCGCGGATTTGTTTTTTTGGAAACGGTCCGCCTTCGCTGCTTCGCAGCTACGGCGTGACATTCGTTTTGCCGAAGGCAAAACGAATGGTGGGTGCGACAGGGATTGAACCTGTGACCCCTGCCGTGTGAAGGCAGTGCTCTCCCGCTGAGCTACGCACCCTTAAGGCCCAAAGGCCGCAAGGGGGACGAATGTAGCGGTTTTACGGGTGAAAGCAAGCGGCGTGCAAACTGGGGAGTGGGTCAGTTTGAAAAAATCACTCCCGCCCCCGCTGGAGTTTGCCCCCGCGAAGGCGGGGGCGGGGACAGGCTCCGGCGGGGGGCCCATTTGTTTTTCCAAGAAAAATGGGATGCCCGCCTCCGCGGGCATGATTGCTAGGGCAAATTGACCCACTACCACAAACTGTGCATCTATTTGCGCGCCAAAATGCCGCGAATAAGGTCCTTGAGCTTGCCGCTTTCGCGGCCCTTGACCAGATAGGCGTCGGCGCCGCACCGCATGGCGCGGCCGCGCACGAATTCATCGCTCATGCCGCTGAAGACGACGATGGGCAGAGCCGGCGCGGCGGCGCGCAGAACCGAAAGCGGCGACAGCCCGCCCGCATCCAGCAATTGCAGGTCGAGCAGGACCAGGTCGAACGATTCCTTTTCCAGAAGCCCGGCGGCTTCCGAAAGGCGCGGCACGTCGGTGAAGGAAAAGCGGCACGAGGGTTCCTGTCCGTTCAGCAGGCGCTTGGTCAGGAAGACGTCGCTGGAATCGTCTTCCACCATCAGCACGCGCACCGGTTTGTAAACTGGCAGCGGCGCGAAGGGATTGGCAATGGCAATGGTCATGCTCATGTCGGGCCCCCGGATGGGCAGAAGAAAGGCCGATGACGAGATTCACCCCAAAGCCTTTATGTTCCTTTAATGGGGAAACGCTTTCCGCTCTTTTCCACACAGGGGTAATGCAAAGACCGTCCGCACGATAAATCCGTATTCAGGCGCTTAATGCTTTTTTTCTGTTCTCCGTCACCGCCGGCAGGGTGAAGAAAAAAGTCGAGCCCTTGCCGGGCGCGGAAGAAAGCCAGATGCGGCCGCCATGATTGGTCACCACGCGCTGGCAAACGGCCAGCCCCACGCCCGTGCCTTCATAGGCGTTTTTATCGTGCAGGCGCTGAAATATGACAAATACTTTCTCCTGGCTTTCGGGCGCGATGCCGATGCCGTTATCGCCGACGCTGAAAACATGGGCATCACCATCGGGTTTTGCTTCAACGCGGATTTCGGGCGCGCTGTTGCAGAATTTCAGGGCGTTCCCGATCAGGTTCTGGAAGAGCTGCACAAGCTGCGGCGCGTCCGCCTTTACGCGCGGCAGCGGGCTGCGGGTGATCCGGGCGTTCCGGTGTGAAATCAGGGCGGTCAGGTTGGCAAGGGCGTCGTCCAGCGCCTTGCCGGCGTCAATCTCCGCCAGTTCCGGCCGGACAAAGCCCAGCCGCGCATAGGAAAACAGGGCGTCAATCAGTTCGCCCATCCGCGCGGCGCCCTCCAGGGCGAAATCAAGCGAGGTGGCGTCATCGGGCCCCAGCCGGCCGTCCATGGAGTGGCGGATCAGAGACAAATGCTGGCTGACGGCCCGAAGCGGCGCCTTCAGGTCGTGCGCGACAACGGTGGCGAACTGCTCCAGATCATGATTGGAGCGCTCCATCTCGCGGTGAAGCTCATCCAGCCGCCGCAACATGGCGGCGCGCTCGGCCGCGCGCTGCACCGCGCGTTGCAGGGCATTGGAGGTGACCGCGCGCTTGGGCACGTAATCCTGCACGCCCAGCTTCATGGCGGCCACGGCGATATCTTCGTTTCCTTCGCCGGTCAGCATCACGGCGGGCAGAATTTTGTCCCGGACCGACATTTTCAGCAAAACGTCCAGCCCGCTCATGCGCGGCAGGTTGTTATCCAGCAAAATACAGTCGATGGGATGGGTGGCGTAGAGTTCCAGCCCCTCTTCCCCGGACATGGCGTGAAAGATTCGATAGCTGTTCTTTTTGTCTTTCCTGAGAAAGGCGGCGTAAAGGCCATGCACGGTCTGTTCGTCGTCGACGATCAGCACATTCAACTCGCGGGACGCCGCGCCGGTCATGACCTGAGCGTGAAGGCCACTTCCACGCCCTCGCCCCCCGGCACGCTTTCGATCCATATTTTGCCGCCATGCTGCTCGACGATGCGGCGCGCCAGGCTAAGCCCGATGCCAACTCCGGGATAGGACCCGGAGGGATGAAGGCAGCGGAAAAGATCAAAGGCCTTTTCATGCCAGAGCGGTTCGATCCCGACGCCGTTATCGGCCACGCCGATGCGCCAAACGCCCGCCTCTTCTTCCCGGCATGTGACGGCGATTTTCGGCGGACGGCCGGATTTCGTGAATTTCAGGGCGTTGTCCAGCAGCACGAAAAACAGCAGCGACACCCGCTGAGGGTCGACGCGCAGCTTGGGCAGCGGCGATGTCTCGATCACGCCGCCGCCGGCGGCCATGCGCGGCTGCAATTTGTCGATGCAATCCTGCAAAAGCGCGCCCATGTCCGCCTGCGGCTGCCAGGCCATCGGATTGCTGGACAGGCGCGAATAAACCAGCAGTCCGTCCAGCTTGTCCTGCAACAGCCGGGCCGACATGGATATATGCCGCAGATATTCCTGCACCGGGCCGCTGAGTGGGCCGGCATCCCCTTCCTGAAGAAGCTTTGAAAAGCCGAGAATGTTTCGCAAGGGGGCATGAAAATCATGCGACACGATATAAACGAAATCACGAAAGCGCTCCCGCAACTCGGCCAGTTCGCGCGCGGTGTCCGTGGCGGGCGCGGCGGCGGGCCTTGCTTCTTTTTCCAAAGGCGGGGTCATAAAACCTCAGAAAAACAGGCTATCAATAACGAGCCCTTGTCTGTTTGATTTGATCCATTTCCAATTGCGTTTGGACCCTAGGCTAATGGACAAACACAAGAGGGAGAATCCAATAAAGACAATCACTCCCGCGACCCGGCTACGCTAAAGCTACGCCGGGCGAGCTTGCTCAAAAGCCCTGCGAAGCCGCAGGCGAAGCAGGGAG
>JANQEX010000102.1 GCA_028278105.1 Alphaproteobacteria bacterium
CAGAACAGCCGCATGATTTTTCTACCCTTGTACGCGCTGATTGGCCTGTTTTTCTTCACTTTCCCACACTATCTTTCTCCTTCTGCTAGTCTAGAGCCTAAGGATAAAAAGGAAAAGAAACCGACGCAGGCAGAATACATGCAGCGCCTGTGGCGGCGGTATGAGGCCGAACACGATCATCTCCCCACCAGCGCACGCGAAGTGGTTGAGTGGGCCGTTAAGAACCGCCTGTTAGGCATGCCTGCCGTTGACCCGTTGGATATTCTTGCCGGACAACTGGCGCGGGCGTTGCGTGAGGAATACGACACCGACGAGCAAGGGAAGAAATACCGCAAGAACCACGCCGTGCGCGTGATGAAAGACGGTGTGCAGCTTACACTTTGGGGAAGCATGGAGCATGCGCCGCGCTTGCATATGGCCAAGGCTTTCTCTCAGCGCCGTGAACAGGTGATTGGCGACTGCTTGCAGTTGCAGATCGACGTTGAGGTTTACAACAGCAAGAACCCGCTGGAAAAGCCGATCCAGATGATCCTCGACTTCACGGATGACGTAGCAGAACGCCGTGCTTCTTAAGATTTTTTCCAACGGGCCTGCGCCGCAATCCGGGCTATTTCGGCACGGCGTTTATCGGTAAGTTTAGCCGCCCTTGCCTTACCGCCTTTTTTACCGCCCTTGCTGGCGTATTCTTTGCCTCTGATCGTCTCGTCCTCAATTTCGCCTGTGGCGATTTTAGCCACCTTAATAGCGGCTCCGATTACGTCTCCAGGTCTTTTCTGGCCTTGTGGACCTTTGGGCATGAAAGCACTATAACACGTCCGCATATCAAGTCACGCAACGTTAACTTTTAAACTGAGACACTACCGAAATGACTCACAACTTGTGCGATCTATCACCCCCGCGCAGGCGGGGGTCCACGCTTATAATCTTTTGATTTATTTGAATTTCAAGCGTGGATGCCCTCCTCCCTGCTTCGCCTTCGGCTACGCAGGGCGCATTTGCAAAACGGCCCGCGTAGCTTTAGCGAAGACGGGTCGCGGGCATGACGACTCTCCCTATGGGATGGGTCTGTTTATAAAATCGTTGATATTATGACAAACTATTGATTTTTATTTATTATTATATTAGCTTGGCTAAGCTTAGCCAAGGATACGAAAATGACCCAGGCCAATATCTTTGAAGCGAAAACCCATCTCTCCCGGCTGATCGAAAAGGCCTTGAAGGGTGAGGAAGTCATCATCGCGCGGCATGGCAAGCCCCTGGTGCGTCTGGAGCCGGTGGAAAAGAAGAGATCAAGGAACAGGATGATGGGCTGCCTTGAGGGGAAAGGGTGGGCCGCGCCCGATTGGGATTCTCCTGAAACCAACAAGGAGATTGAGAACATGTTTTATAAGGGCAGGGAAGAAGGGAAAGATCTGTACAGGTAATGGCTTCCGCGCTTCTTCTCGACAGCAATGTGCTGTTTTGGACCTTTTACGAAACCCGCCGCATTCACAAAAGCGTTCAGGAAGAGATCATCAATGCCGATGTTGCCGCCGTCAGCCATATTTCCATCTGGGAGCTTGGCATAAAGGCGGCGCAGGGAAAGCTGAAGATTAATATCCCCGAATTGTTGCAAAAAATTGAGGAGGAAAATTTCGACCTTCTGTCCATAGAGATGCCGCATATTCTGACCATGCTGCGCCTTCCCCGTCATCACCGCGACCCGTTCGACCGTATGCTGGTGGCGCAGGCGATGTGCGAGGATATGGCGCTGCTTTCGGCGGACAGGCAGCTTGCCCCCTATGGAACCCGTGTGAAAATCATTGAAAAACAATAGACAAGGCCGAAATTGGGCCTTGACGCGCGAACCCCCTTCCGCCAAAAAAGGGCCGGTTTTTCGATTCCGCAAGCCCTGCGAATGCCCAGCCTCAAAGATCTCAAGGTCCGCATCGAAAGCGTGAAATCCACGCGCAAGATCACCTCGGCCATGAAAATGGTCGCGGCCAGCAAATTCCGCCGCGCGCAGGAGCAGGCCGAGGCCACCCGTCCCTATGCCGAAGCCATGGCGCATATCATGGCCGCGCTGACCTCCAGCCTGGGCGAGGGAACGGAGGGGCCAAGGCTGCTCACGGGCACCGGCCGGCGGGACACGATACTGCTGGTCGTGGTGACGTCCGACCGGGGCTTGTGCGGCGCGTTTAACAGCCAGGTGGTGCGCGAGGCGCTCCGCGAAATCCGGGCGCTGGAAGCTGAAGGAAGTACGGTAAAGATCATCTGTGCCGGGCGGAAGGGGCGCGATCTGCTGCGCCGCGAGCATGGCGGGAAAATCGTGGGTTTTTACGACGATATCGCCCGCGGCGGCATCAGCTTTGCCGAGGCGCGGATGATTGCGGAACCGCTTCTGGACATGTTTGAAAAAGGCGAATTCGACAAGGCGGTCATCATTTATAACCGCTTCAAGAACGTGCTGACGCAAATCGTCGCCTCGCGGCAGCTTGTGCCCGTGCCCGTGCCGGAGGCGCGCCGGGACGGCGCGGAAGCCCCGGCGCTTTATGAATACGAGCCGGATGAGGGAAAAATCCTCTCCGACCTTCTGCCGCGCAATGTGGGGGTGCAGGTTTACCGCGCGCTGCTGGAAAGCGCCGCCGGCGAGCAGGGTGCCCGCATGACCGCCATGGACAACGCCACCCGCAACGCGGGCGACATGATCGACCGCCTGACGCTGCAATACAACCGCGCGCGGCAGGCCTACATCACCAAGGAGATGATCGAAATCGTCACCGGCGCGGAGGCGGTGTAGGGCCTGACGACGAAAGGATGATAACGTCATGCCGGTCAGGCCCGGCGCAGCTTTGGCGAAGCCGGGTCGCGGGCAGGATGTGTGGAGAAATGTTCAAACGGAGAAGATAGAAAATGAACACCACCGGTCAAATCACGCAAGTGCTGGGCGCCGTTGTCGACGTGCAGTTTGACGGGGCCCTGCCCGCCATTCTGAACGCGCTGGAAACGGAGAACGAGGGCAAGCGCCTGGTTCTGGAAGTGGCGCAGCATCTGGGCGAGAACGTGGTGCGCTGCGTCGCCATGGACACGACCGACGGCCTGACCCGCGGCGCGAAGGTCGCCGACACCGGCGCGCCCATATCCATCCCGGTGGGGGAGGGCACGCTGGGCCGCATCATCAACGTGATCGGCGAGCCGGTGGACGAGCGCGGTCCCGTCAAGGCCGGAAAAAAACTTCCCATTCACCGCCCGGCCCCGCCGCTTTCCGAGCAGTCCACCGAGGCACAGATGCTGGTGACGGGCATCAAGGTGATTGATCTTCTTACCCCTTACGCGCGCGGCGGAAAAATCGGGCTGTTCGGCGGCGCGGGCGTGGGCAAGACCGTGCTGATCATGGAACTCATCAACAACGTGGCCAAGGCGCATGGCGGCTATTCGGTTTTCGCCGGCGTGGGCGAGCGCACCCGCGAGGGCAACGACCTTTATCACGAAATGGTTGAATCCGGCGTGATCAAGACCGACGGGCCGGGCTCGAAAGCCGCGCTGGTGTACGGCCAGATGAACGAGCCGCCGGGCGCCCGCGCCCGCGTGGGCCTCACCGGCCTGACGGTGGCCGAGTATTTCCGCGACGAGCAGGGGCAGGACGTGCTGTTCTTCGTGGACAACATTTTCCGCTTCACGCAGGCGGGCTCGGAAGTCTCGGCGCTTCTGGGCCGCATTCCCTCGGCGGTGGGCTATCAGCCCACCCTTGCCACGGACATGGGCATCTTGCAGGAGCGCATCACCACCACCAAGAAAGGCTCCATCACCTCGGTGCAGGCCATTTACGTGCCCGCCGACGACCTCACCGATCCCGCGCCCGCCACCACCTTCTCGCATCTGGACGCCACCACGGTGCTGTCGCGCCAGATTGCCGAGCTTGGCATTTACCCGGCGGTGGACCCGCTGGATTCCACCAGCCGCATCCTGGATCCCCGCGTGGTGGGCGAGGAGCATTATCAAGCCGCCCGCGCCGTGCAGCGCGTGCTGCAAACCTACAAGTCGTTGCAGGACATCATCGCCATTCTGGGCATGGACGAGCTTTCGGAAGAAGACAAGCTCACCGTTGCCCGCGCGCGCAAGATCCAGCGTTTCCTGTCGCAGCCCTTCCATGTGGCCGAGGTTTTCACCGGCACGCCGGGCGTGTTCGTGAAGCTGGAAGACACCATCCGCGGCTTCAAGGCCATCGTGGACGGCGAATACGATCACCTGCCCGAAGCCGCGTTCTACATGGTTGGCACTATCGCGGAGGCCGAGGCCAAGGGCAAGAAAATGGCGGCGGAAGCCGCGTAACGAGGTTCATAGGTTCGGAGGTTCACCGGTTCAGAGAAGAAAGTTCGAAAAGATTAACCTCGAACCTCTGAACCTTTGAACCTCCGAACCTTTGAACCTCTGAACCTACGAACCTCTGAACCTACGAACCTCTTCATGCTTCGCTTCGATCTTGTCTCGCCCGAACAAAAGCTGCTCAGCGATGATGTGGCCATGGTCACCCTGCCGGGATCGGAGGGCGATTTCAGCGTGCTGCCGGGCCATGCGCCCATGATCTCCAGCCTGCGGGTGGGGTTTATCGACGTGTACGAAAAGGAATCCCATGGTCCCGCCCGGCGCATCCTTGTTTCCGGCGGCATCGTGGAAGTGCAGGCCGGCCGTTGCACCGCTCTTGCGGAGGACGCCGTTCCGCTGGCGGAGATCGACCAAGACGCGCTGCAATCCGACCTGCAAAGGGCTTCGGCGAAGCTTTCCCTGGCCGAGGCGGCGGAAAAGCCTGCCATCGAAGCGCAAATCGCCCTCCTCACCCGCAAGCTGGAAGTGCTGGCGCTGGCGGCGGGACAGGGCCATTAGCGGAGCGAATGTTCTTCCCTTCCGTATGGAAGGCCATCGAACATGAATTGCGAAAGAAAAAATCAGGCGTCCCCGCCCCCGCTTTCGCGGGGATAAACTCCAGCGGGGACCCAGTTTGTTTATAATAAAACTGGATTCCCGCTTGCGCGGGGGTAAACTCCAGCAGGGGCGGGGGTGATTTTCTCAAACTAAACCACTACCCACTCCTCAATTTTGTTTGCGTAATATGCCGGGTTCAATAATCTTGGAAAGTTGGCATTCACGAGTTTGGAACACAACATGGACAGAAATACGCCCGAATTCCAGGGAGCCGTTGAAATCGTGAGAAGCGTTCGCCGTACGGCTGATGAAGGTCCTGCCGTTACAGAAAAGAATCCTGGAGAAATTAGAAACTTTGTATTAGGGCCAGATCCAAAGCGCCGCACTCTTGAGTCATTTATCGGGCCACCGAAACGAGACCCTGTTAAGCCAGTCGATGCTGAACCCGGTTTTTTGGATAAGCCTTTGAAGCTTGGATGAGAATATTTTTTCCAGTTCTACCCTCAAAAAGAGGGAATAGGGGCCACGCTTTAAAACTTTTGCTTTGATAGTTTTTCAGCGTGGATGCCCGCCGCCCTGCTTCGCCTTCGGCTACGCAGGGCAAGCTTGCAAAACGGCCCGGCGTAGCTTTAGCGAAGACGGGTCGCGGGCATGACAAGCCTTCTTTTGGCATATGTCAGTTCATAAGTTCGTTGGTATTACTTGCCAGCGGCGCTTATCTCACCCTTGCGCAACAGAATGCACAACGGGCCGTTGCAGCGTACGATCAGCATGCCGTTGGCTTTCCTTTCCTCTTCGGTGGCCGCGCCGGGCAGCGCGCAGGTCACCTGATAGGTGGTGGAGCCGCTTTGACCCGTCTTCATGCCTGTTTGGGTGATGGTGGCGACTTCGCAGTTGTAATTGCGGGCCAGGTCGCGCACCTCCGCCAGTCCGGCATGGGCGGACGGGGCAAGCAGGACAAGAACGGCCAGGGCGGGCAGCAGCTTCATGAGGCCAGTGAAGCGCGGAAGGCGTGAAAATTTTCTTAAAAGATTTCTCCTTCCCTTGCCTGCCGTAGCTCGCAAAGCGGAGGCGGAAGGGAGGGAGATGCGACTTCTATCCCCCTCCCTCTGGCCCGGCTTCGCCTTCGGCTACGCCGAGGTCCTTAAAGAAAGCTTGTCCGCCGAAGCTCGCGGAGCGAAGGCGGAGAGGGGTTAGGGGAGGGCCCGCGAAAAGGGTCGAGAGGGTCACAAGGGTCAAGAAGGTCAAGGACCCTTTTGACCCTTTCGACCCTTGTGCCCCCCAGTGATCTCTCCCCCTTGCCCCCTCTCTGCCTTCGCCAAGGCTCCGGCGAGGGCGGGCATGACAGATCTTCTTGGGGGATGGATCAGTTTATAAGACCGTTGGTATAATGAGGCTTCTTTTTATTCAGGCATAGCGCAATATGAAATTTCCTGAGCATTGCGACCTGATCGTCGTGGGTGGCGGCATCGCCGGTCTGGCCACGGCCTATTTTTACAAACGCGCTTTTCCCGGCCATGAGGTGCTGGTGCTGGAGCGCGATGGCAGATGCGTGGGCGCCGGGCAAACCGGCCGGTCGGGCGGCCATCTTCTTCCCGGATTCGAGGGCGATTACTCCGTGGTGGAACGCTTGCTGGGACGCCAGCAGGCGCTGGAGCTTTACAGGATCACGCTTGATATATTGGATGAAATCATACGCATCATCCGTGAAGAAAACATCGAATGCGGCGCGCGGGACGGCTACTGGATGATCGGCCAGGGCCACGATGTCGGCCTGCCGGAAGAATTCATGCTTCCGCGCCGGCTTCTGGGGTTGCCCGAACCCCATGCCTGTTCTGGCCCGGAGTTGAAAAGACGGGTCAATATCGCAGGCTACGAAACGGGATTTTATTTTCCGCGCATTCCCTCGATTGATCCTCCGAAATTCATCTATGGCCTTGCCGAGGCCCTGATCCGGCGCGGGGGGCATGTGGCGCTTGGCCATGAATATGAAAGCCACGGGCCCATCCAGGCGCGGCCATGCGGAAAAGCCCGAAGCACGGTTTGTCTGAAAGGCGGGCAAACGCTTTATACCCGGCGGCTGGTGCTGGCGGGGGGTGACGGCCTTACGCGCCATAACTCCTTCATGCAGCGCCGCACCTTTACGGTTTATACCGGCCGTCTGGGTGTGCCGTTGAGCAGGGAAAATTTCAGGACCATTTCGCCGCCTGGCCTGCCTTTGGCGGGGTGCGACAGCAAGCTGAAAAGCAATGCGAATGCGATTGACGCGGACTCTCTCTGGGTCAGCCTGCGCGGTGACGGTTATCTGGTCGTGGGATACGGGGGATGTTTGGGCGGAAGAACCTCCGAAGAAACAGGCCACAATGTCAATTGCATGACAGGGGAATTGTACGGCGAATTTTACAGGCGCTTCCCGTCTCTTCGAAATGGCAGTGAGCCCGTCCGCCTGGCCATTGGCGGGCTAAGCACCTCCACCAATCTGCTGCCCTTTCTGGGTCCGGTCAGCGACCAGGCCTATGCCATCGGCGCGCAATCCGGCGTGGGCCTGGGCCAGAGCGTTCTTATGGCGAAGGCGCTGGTGAATATGTGGCAGGGCTGTCCGCGGATCTACCAACTCCTCAACGGACTTTCGGATGGTCAATCGATCATCCCAACCAGATATTCAGCAAGGAAGGCGGCGATGGAAGTGGGAAAAGCGGCAATCCGCTCGCCATCCACTGCCGTGAGGAGGGCTTGCCGGATGGTCTGTGGCGCTGCCGTAACCGTCACAAGGGCTATAACACCCCAATACAACCCGGAACTCCGGCCCTGATGAATTTTGCAAAGTCCTGATTTTATTCATCAAATCGTTTTGGCGTGAAAGTAATGCCTTGCCGGGCTTATGATATAATTCCAAAGAGAGGTTCCGCATGCCGCCTTCCGCCCGTGTTTTGGTTGACCTGTCCGACAGCGCCTTTCAGGCGCGGGAGAACCGCTCGCTGATCCAGTTTCTGGTTGCGAGCGGCGAGGCGGGACCACAGAAGGTGGAGCAGATCCCCGATCTTCTGGCGCGGCATCTGATGAAATCGCCTCCATCCGAGGTTCAGGCGCAGATGGAACTGGTGCGCGGCCTGCTGCGCAGCCCCGCGGCCCGCGCCGAGATGACCGATGCGGTCTTCGCCCTTGCCGCGCGCGATCCGCAGCGCACCTATCGCAGCATTATCTTTTTCTACAACCTTGAACAAAAGGCGCGGGTGGTGTCCGGGAACCAGCGCGCCGCCGCTTTCAACAAGGCGTTCATGCAAGCCAGTTGCACGCCGGTGCCCGGCATCACGCCCGACCCGGTCGTCAATGCGCTCAGCAACATGAAAGACGACACGCATCAGGTTTCGCTGGACGGGTTTATGGGCGCGGCGCTGATGCGCGCCGCCAAATCGGGGCATGAAATCAACGCCGCCCTGCTGCTTTGCGTGGCGGCGCAGAACAGCACCTGGCGCAAGGCGGCCCTCTCCGCCGCCCGCGAACTGGTGGAGCAGCTTGAAAACGCCATGACGCAGGATTTCGATTATACCGTCAGCCCCTATGTGCATCGCGCCATCGACGATTTGCGGGCGGGGACGGGCGCGCGGCAAGCCTGACAAAAAAGCCCCGGATTGCGCCGGGGCTTTTCGTGGAGGCGCCATGGTTCCTGCCTGGCGGGAACAACCGGAAAAAATCAGACCGAATAATACATCTTGTACTCAACCGGATGCGGCATGGTCTCGTAAGCCAGAAGCTCTTCCATCTTGAGGCCGATATAGGACTGGATCATGTCTTCGCTGAACACGCCGCCGGCGGTCAGGAAGGCGTGGTCGTTCTTCAGCGCGTCCAGCGCCTCGCGCAGCGAGCCGCACACATGCGGCACCGTGGCAAGCTCTTCCGGCGGCAACTCGTACAGGTTCTTGTCGATGGGCTTGCCGGGGTCGATCCTGTTCCTGATGCCGTCCAGTCCCGCCATCAGCATCGCGGCATAGGCCAGATACGGGTTGGAAGCCGCGTCGGGGAAACGCACCTCCACGCGCTTGCCCTTCGCGCTTTCCGAAAAGGGAATGCGGCACGACGCCGAGCGGTTGCGCGAGGAATAGGCCAGCAGCACCGGCGCCTCGAACCCCGGCACCAGGCGCTTGTAGCTGTTGGTGGTGCCGTTGGTGATGGCGTTGATGGCGCGCGCGTGCTTGAGGATGCCGCCAATGTAGTGCAGCGCGGTTTCCGACAAGCCCGAATAACCCGAACCCGCGAAAAGCGGCTTGCCGTCTTTCCACACCGACTGGTGGCAGTGCATGCCCGATCCGTTGTCGCCGTAAATCGGCTTCGGCATGAAGGTGGCCGTTTTGCCGTAGGCGGCGGCCACGTTATGCACGGCGTATTTGTAAAGCTGCATGTTGTCGGAGCATTGCAGCAGCGTGGCGAAGCGCATGCCCAGCTCGTGCTGCGAGGGCGCCACTTCGTGATGATGCTTTTCCACCGCCACGCCCATGTCGGCCAGCGTGCTGACCATTTCGGCGCGAAGGTCGTTGGCGCCATCCACCGGCGCGACCGGGAAATAGCCGCCCTTGATGGCGGGGCGATGGCCCAGATTGCCTTCCGGGTATTCGCGGTGGGTGTTATAGGGGCCTTCCTCACTGTCCACGGCGTAGAACACGCGGTTCATTTCCGTGCCGAAGCGCACGTCGTCGAATACGAAGAACTCGGCTTCGGGTCCAAAATAGGAGGCGTCGCCGATGCCGGATTCCTTGAGATAGGCTTCGGCGCGCCTGGCCACGCCGCGCGGGCAGCGTTCGTAGGATTTGCCGGTGGTGGGCTCAATGACGTCGCAGAACAGCGCAAGGGTAGGCTGGGCGGCGAACGGGTCCATGATCGCGGTATCAAGATCGGGCCTCAGGACCATGTCCGACTCGTTGATGACCTTCCACCCGTTGATTGAGGAGCCGTCGATAAAAATGCCCTTGAGCAGGATGTCGTCGTCCACCGTGCCGATATGCTGCGATGTCTGCTGCAATTTGCCGCGCGTGTCGGTGAACCGGAAACTGATGTATTTAACGTCCCGCTCCTCAATCATTTTTTTAACTTTGTCGACATTGGACATATGCTGCTCCTGAGTGCTTGACGCGGGAATCCGGCGCCTTCTTGTGAAAGGGGCTGGCAAGGAAGGGCGCTTGATGGGGGAGGGCCACCAAGCGCGCGCGACAGTCGCCAGCCGCTTGATGGAAGGGCTTTATGCCAGTTTTTTGGGGGCCGCACAAGCAAAGGATTGCATTGATTTTCAAGGTTTTCGGGGATAACATAAATACCCCTTGTCAACAAAAGAGGGCCCCTTTGGGGCCCCTTTTTTCGTGGCGGCCGTAGCTCAGTTGGTAGAGCCCTCGGTTGTGGTCCGAGTTGTCGTGGGTTCGAGTCCCATCGGTCGCCCCAGTTTTCTTCTTCTGGTATATAGCAGCGCGTCTATTTCCTGGAGGCATAGCCGGGTTTGGCGTTTTGTCTTTATGCAGGCCGTTTGCTCATGACCGATCCTGTCGCGCCATCTTCTGACGTTGCTCCTGAGGCCGCAAATCCGGCCGCGGAGCAGCCCGTCCCGCCGCCGCCCGAAGCGCTGCCCGCGGCGGAATCCCCCATGGCGGAGCCTCCCGTGGCGGAACCATCGCCGGCGGAGCCGTCCCCCGAAGCGCCGCCGGAGGTTCCCCCGCAGGATACGGCGCCGTCGCTCCCGCCTTCGCTGCATGCGCTCCTTACCGCGCAGCAGATGCGCGCCTGCGAGCAATACGCCGTGCAGCTTGGCACGCCGCTGATCGTGCTGATGGAGCGGGCCGGTCTCGCGGTCGCCGAGCATATCGTGGCGCGTTACGCCAAATGCCCCACGCTCATATTGTGCGGTCCCGGCAATAACGGCGGCGACGGCTTCGTGGCGGCGCGGCATCTGGCGGCCAAGGGCTGGCCGGTGCGCGTGCTTCTGTTCGGCAATATGGAAGAGCTTGCGCCGGAGGCCAAGATCGCCGCCTCGCGCTGGCGCGGCGCGGTCATCACCGCCAGCGCGGCCGCGGTGCAGAACGTTATTTCAAAAGGCGCGCGGCTGGTGGTGGATGCGCTTTACGGCATCGGGTTGCGCCGCCCCATCACGGGCGAGGCGGCGGGCATGCTGCAGGCCATCAACCAGGCCAATCTGCAGGTGGTGTCGGTGGACGTGCCCAGCGGCCTTGGCGCCGATACCGGGCAGATCATGGGCCAGACGCTGGCCGCCAATTCCACCGTCACCTTTTTCCGCAAGAAGCTGGCCCATGTGCTGATGCCGGGCCGTCTGTTGTGCGGCGACGTGGTGGTGGCCGATATCGGCATTCCCGACGAGGCGCTGCGCGGCCAAACCCTTCAGGTCAGCGAAAACCATCCCGATTTGTGGTCGGCCTATTTTCCGCAGCCGCGCATGAACACGAACAAGTACCATCGCGGCCATTGCCTGGTGCTGGGCGGCGCGCGCCTGACGGGCGCGGCGCGTCTTGCGGCCCTGGCGGCGCAGCGCATCGGCGCGGGGCTGGTGACGATTGCCGCGCCCGCGAGCGCCTGGCCTGTTTATGCCGCCGCCATGACCAGCATCATGGTGAAGGACCTGGCGGAGGGCGGACATTTCGCCTCTTCCTTCGCCGAAATTCTTGCCGATCACCGCATCAACGCGGCCGTGCTGGGCCCCGGCGCGGGCGCGGATGACAACCTGCATGCCGCCGTGCTGGCGGCCCTGTCGTCCGGCAAGCATTGCGTGCTGGACGCCGATGCGCTCACGGTTTTCGACCGCGACGTGGGTGAATTGCGCGCGGTGCTGGAGCCGCTTTATTTCCAGGCGGTGCTGACCCCGCATGAAGGCGAGTTCGAGCGTCTCTTCAACCGCCATGTGGACATGACGAAAGACAAGCTGACCCGCGCCCGCGCCGCCGCCGCGCTTGTGGGGGCGCCGGTGCTGCTGAAGGGGGCGGACACCGTCATCGCTTCGCCCAACGGCCTTGCCCTCATCAACACCAACGCGCCGCCGACGCTGGCCACGGCGGGCAGCGGCGACGTTCTGGCCGGGATGATCGGCGGGCTGATGGCGCAGAATACCGACGCCTTCGTGGCCGCCTGCATGGCAAGCTGGCTGCATGGCGCCGTGGCGGCCGAGCACGGCCCGTGCCTGATCCCCGAAGACCTGATCGCGGGCCTGCCCCATGCCCTGAAGCCAAAGCCGCCGCCGCCCCCTCCTCCGGCCTGAGGGACAAAGGGGGCCCATGTTTTGCGTGGCGACCGGCGGGGTGTTTACAGCCTGATGGTTTCCGCAAACTAGGGTGTGGACTCAATAAGAGAGCCATAAACGGATAGCAAAGAGATGAAGGGCGGCAAGGAAGTTTCTTGCAAGTTTGTCAAAGCGTTGGGATAAG
>JANQEX010000116.1 GCA_028278105.1 Alphaproteobacteria bacterium
AGAGATCCTGAATAAAGCTCGCGCCGCTCGCTTTTTCAGGATGACGCCTCATGGGGCACTGATTTCTGACCTCTGATTTCTGATTACTGAACGTCATCCTGGAAACCGCCGCAGGCGGTTATCCAGGATCTCTTTCCTTTTGGCGAAAAGCGTCTCAGCTTTCGCCGAAAGGCGAGGGCTTTGGATTAAACGCCGTGCGCTGCGGCTGGTTCTGCATGGTATTCTTGGCCCCTGCTTCCGCCTGCATCGTCTGCGATGCGGCTGCGCCGGCTTCGGCGTGAGGCCCGGCAGCAGAACTAGGCGCCGGGCGCTGCTGGTCTGCCATGAGAACGTCGGCATTCTTGAGGCCGATCCGCCAAAAGGCATTAGCGGCCAGTCGGTCGCTGCCCGTGGCCTCGCAGAGGCGCGCGGCCTTGATTGAATCCATGGGCAGTCCTCTTTCCACCACGGCTGCATTCGCAGGCGTCGCGGCGGCAAAAGCCTGTAGACATTCCTGATGACGGCCGCTGTGTCCCGGAGGTGAACTCATCAGGCGGCCTCCTTCTCGTAGGTGGCGCGAACCATGCCGATGCCGCAGGTAGAGGCAATAACCTCAAGACGCTTCCATTCAACAATGCCTTCCTTGCGGCAATTCTGAAGGGCCGTGGCAAAAGCGATAACATATTTCGAATATTGTTTCGGCCACTCGTTTTTCAGGTGCTCGAAGGGATTGCGGCCGTCATAGAACTGGCACACTTCGTTTTCAGCCTCTTTCAGGTTGGGAAGGCTGAGGCGCTCTTTCAACTCATCCAGGGGGGTTCTGCGCGGCGGGCCGAAGCCAAACATGTCGAAGTCCCGGTTTAACCTTAAAAATAGCGATGGATGCAGTCTAAGGCAGCGCGATAAACGAATGCTTAAATTGGCAATTCGTTTACTTTCACCCGGACCGCATTCCCGGATTTTTCGCGGAAAGCTTTTCTTTCCTGCCCTGCCAGGATTTGCCGCATTTGTCTTGCGTTAACCATAAACGCGCGGACGGCGTGGAGTTCCGGTCATAATACCAACGGTCTTATAAATTCATCCATCCTATAGGAAGAGCCGTCGTGCCCGCCCCCGCTGGAGTTTACCCCCGCGAAGGCGGGGGCGGGGACAGGCTCCGGCGGGCATCCACGCTTGAAATCCAAAGATTATAAGCGTGGGCCCACGCTGGGGCTTCCGGTCTGACCCTTTCCTATGGGGCCCGCTTTTTTTCCGGCCGCGCGCCGAAAATCGCGGTGCCGAGGCGCAAGAGTGTGCTTCCGGCGGCAACCGCCGCCTCGAAATCCCCGCTCATGCCAAGGCTGAGTTCGGGCAGACCGTGCCGCCGCGCCAGCTCCGCCATTTCGGCAAAATAGGGCGCGGGACCGGCTCCCGCCGGCGGCACCGCCATCAGCCCGCGCACCTCCAGCCCAAGCCCCCGGACCGCATCCAAAAGCGCGGGCAGGTCTTCGGGCCGGCAGCCATGTTTTTGCGGCTCGCGGCCGATATTCACTTCGATCATCACCGGAACGCGCCGCCCGGTCTGGTCCATGGCTTTTGCCAGCGCCGCGGCCAGTTTGGGGCGGTCCAGCGTATCGATGGAATCAAACAGCGCGACCGCCTCTTTCGCCTTGTTGGTCTGCAAGGGGCCGATAAGATGCAGTTCGATGGCTTCCGCGCCCGCCGCCTTGTCGTCCGCCACCACGCCGGATGCGCCTTCCTGCCCGCGCGAAAAGCCGAACTCCGCCCGCAGGCCCGGCCATTTGCGCCGCGTTTCCTGCACGTAATTCTCGCCGAACAGCCTCTGGCCCGCGGCGAGGGCCTCCCGGATCCGGTCCGCCGCCACCCCCTTGCTGACCGCCATCAGGCGCGCCGAACCGGGTCCGCGCCCGGCCCGGCTTTCGGCGGCGGCGATTTTGTTTCCGAGGTCTTGAAGGGATTTTTGGATTGTCAATTCAGGCACGGGGCAGGTCGTGGGTCAGTTTGAACAAATCACCCTCGCCCCCGCTTTTCCGTCTCCGCAAGCTTCGGCGTGACAAATAGGCAAAACCTTGGCGGTGCCGCAGGCGAAGCCGGGCGCGGGGACAGGCTCCGGCAGGGGTCTCATTTGATTAAAAACAATGGGATGCCCGCCTCCGCGGGCATGAATATAAAAGCAAACGGACCCACTACCACGGGGCAGCGGCCATTCCGGGGAAGATATCCTGGATAACCGCCCGCGGCGGTTTCCAGGATGACGTTGTTTTCCCATTTTTCGTCATGGCTTAGGGTCTGGACTCATAAATAGCATGAGGTTTTGTTTGCAAAGGTTATCGATATGGCAGGAAACGAGCGACGCGGCAGTCAACCTGCCGCGAGCGACGTTGACGCCCCGGATCGATAACCTTTGCAAACCCCGCGGGCGGGGCGAAAAGAAAGGCCCGGCGTCTTCAAAAAGCTTGTCCGTAGGCCCCGCTACGGACGGCGCTTTTTTCATGGCCGGTTCCTTTTTTTCGCCTCCGCAAAACCCATGTTATTTATGAGTCCAGACCCTAATTCCCATGCCGAACCAGCGCCGTGACCTGCGCATTGGAAACGCGCATCTGCGCGACGAGATCGTCCAGCCGTGTCACTACTTTCTGGTCATTGGCGCACAATTCCCGCAAATGCTCCAGCACAAGGGTTTCAACCTTTTCGTTCATGGTCCTTAACCTGTCACAAAACGCCCGGCCCAAACAAGAAGGGCGGCCCGAAGGCCGCCCTTTTGCATTGGATACTCTTCAACCCGCGTTGTTAGAACGAGATGCGGTTGGAGAGGATGACCACATGACCATCGGTATCGGTGACACCGCCGGTGGGACCATCTTGCTTGAAGAACACGGCATCCACGCTGGTGACCATGCCGTCGAACAGCGAATAGCCCGCACCGATGCCCCAGGCGCGGTAGTGATCCGCGTAGTTTGAGGCGGACGTGGCCGTCGCCGTGCCGAACATGTTATTGTAGCCTTCACCCGAGAGGTAAGAACCAGCGATCGACGCGCGGTCGAACTTGTAGCTGGCGCCGACCGACCAGACATGCTGGTCACGGGTCTGCAGGGCGGTGGTGTTGTAACGGCCGCCATCGGTGTAGTTGCCGCCCACGGTGAAGCCGGCATAGCCAACCTGGCCGCCGAGATCCCATGTGGTGTAGTCATGCACCGGGTCGCCGTTGAAGGTCATGTTGTCGACATTGTCGGCCGTGGTGACCACGACGCCGGCCTTGGCCGAGAACTTGTCCATCCACGTGCCTTCGTAGCCAGCACCCACCTCGATGACATTCTTGTAGTTGGTGCTCATCAGGGGGTTGCCCGCCGTGACGCCGCCCGGGTTCTGGCTGACGGTGACGTTGGTGCCGCCATCATTGTTGTTCGGCGCATAGCTGACGCCGGCCTGGAACTTGTGGCCGTTCATGCCGAACTTCGGCGTGAGATAGGTGACCTTGGTGTCATTCTCGTCATCGTTGATGAAGCCGGGAGTCAACACCGCGATCGTCGCCGGGCTCAGGAAATTGACGTAAGAGCCGTCGACCTGGCCGCCGAAGCCGTAGGTGGCGGGAGCGTGAACCGCGAAGTCGGACGCGCCGTGCTCGTCACCAAGGCGGACCTGGCCCCAGGCGCCGTTCACGTAACCGAACGCCTGACGGGTGCGGATGGCCGTGGCTTTGGAGCCCGTGCTGTCGGTCGCGCCAATCGCGGGAGCGGTGGTGTAATCGCCGCCGTTCCACAGCGAGGCGACCACGCCGTACTCGATGCCGTTATTGGCCTTGGCCTTGGCTTCCACTTCGAGCTGGAACTCGTTCTGGAAGTCGGCGCTGCGATCCGGGTTGGTGTTGAGATCGTTCTTGAAGAAGCCCGCGCGGAAGTCGTTGTAGCCGCCGACGGTCACTTCCATACCGGCTTGCGCGGAGCCGGCGAAAAGCGCGACACCGGCGAGAGCCGTAGTGGCAAGCAGGATTTTACGCATGTTGATATCCCCCGATGAGGTGGTAGGTGTTTATTGATTGGAGCGGGCGCGACGGCCCTCTCGCTTGAAGGGCAATCTTGTCCAGTTGCCCTGCCCAGGCAAGTTTAAAGTAGCGGCCGGAAAAGCAAGGAGTCCGACTGTGTCTCCCAGGCCACAAAAAATTAACCATTGAGGCCACAGGGTGTTTTTGCGAGGCGTTGTTACGTCCGTGTAACTGATTTGGCGTCAAGAACAGGGGCGAGGGGCTGGAGACTAGAGGCTAGAGGCTAGAAAGAAAATCACATGGAACAACAGTCTGTGTGGCTGCTCTTCTTGCTTTCTCCCTTGCCTTATATAAAACACCGGATTGTGCTAGCTCACCACTTTCCCCTAGCCCCTAGCCTCCCGCCATGCGTTGCGTCCTGTTGCTGCTGCCCCTTGTATTCCTGATGCTTGCCGCCTGTTCGGGCATGGAGCGCGAAGACGATTACCAGACCGACACGGCGCGCCGGAGCCGCTATGAATACGGGAGCGCGGTTTCGGAAAAGGGCGGGATTCTGCTGTTCGGCGACCGCGACGAAAACCGCAACCGGGCGGGCGAGACCGGCCTTGGCGTGAACGGTTTCCTGTGGCGGGCGGCGCTGGACACCGTATCCTTCATGCCGATTTCATCGGCCGATCCCTTCGGCGGCACCATTATCACCGACTGGTACGCACCCTCCTCCACGCCCGGCGAACGGGCGCGGCTTAACATTTTCATTCTCGGCCGCGCGCTGCGGGCCGACGGCGTGCGGGTGAACGTGTTCCGCCAGACGCGCGACGCGGCGGGGAACTGGATCGACGCGCAAACCGCGCTGTCCACCGCCGGCGCGGTGGAGGACGCCATTCTCACCCGCGCCCGCCAGTTGCGCATCAGGCAGGCCGGGGCGGCGAGATAAAGAGTGAAAAGCGGAAAAAAAGCGGTAAAATCCGAAAGCTTTCTCTAAAGCCGTCATTCCGGAAAGGGCGAGCGGGAGCGAGCCCTTATCCGGAATCTCGCGCCATCAGGGGAAGAGGTCCTGGATAACCGCCTGCGGCGGTTTCCAGGATGACGCGGTTTACTTGATGGCGCGGTTTGTTTTCAACCTTGTGCTCTTCACTTTTCACTCTTCACTCCTTTCACTTTTCACCCTGCACCCTGGCACATGGTTTACGATCCCCAATCCGTCGAAGAAAAATGGCAGCGCGTCTGGGAGGAGCGGAAGGCTTTCGCCGCTCCCGGCGTTCCGCCTTCCGCCTCGAAAAAATATTACATCCTCTCCATGTTTCCCTACCCGTCGGGGCGCATCCATATGGGCCATGTGCGCAACTACACGCTGGGCGACGTGGTGGCGCGGCTGAAGCGGGCGCAGGGTCATGCCGTGCTGCACCCCATGGGCTGGGACGCCTTCGGCCTGCCGGCGGAAAACGCGGCGCGGCTGGCCGGGACGCATCCCGGACAATGGACCTGGGGCAATATCGCGGTGATGCGCGGCGAGCTGAAGCGCATGGGACTTTCCATCGACTGGAGCCGCGAATTCGCCACCTGCGATCCCGCCTATTACAGGCACCAGCAAAAGCTGTTTCTTGATTTTTACAAAAAGGGGCTCGCGTTCCGCGCCGACGCCTGGGTCAACTGGGACCCGGTGGACCAGACCGTGCTGGCCAACGAGCAGGTGATCGAGGGGCGCGGCTGGCGCTCCGGCGCGCCGGTGGAAAAGCGCAAGCTCGCGCAATGGTTCCTGAAAACCACCGCCTACGCGGACGAATTGCTGGACGGCCTCGCCACCCTCGCCCGCTGGCCCGGCAAGGTGCGCCTCATGCAGGAAAACTGGATCGGCAAGTCGCAGGGCGCGGCCTTGCGGTTCAGGCTTTCCGCCCAAAACGCTCCTGTGATGTCCGCAAGTCCCCACCGGCGCGGGCCTGATGCCATCGAAGTCTTCACCACCCGTCCCGACACGCTGTTTGGCGCGTCCTTCCTGGCGCTGTCGCCGGAGCATCCGCTGGCGAAGGAATGGGCGGAAAATGACGAAAAGCTCGCCGGTTTCATCCGGGAATGCGCGGCGGGCGGCACCAGCCTAGCCGAAATCGAAACCGCCGAAAAACGGGGCATCGGCACCGGCCGGACGGTGGACCACCCCTTCATCCCCGGCAAGACGCTGCCGGTGTATCTGGCCAATTTCGTGCTGATGGAATACGGCGCGGGCGCGATTTTCGGCTGCCCCGCGCATGACGCGCGCGATCTTGAATTCGCCCGCAAATACAATCTGCCGGTCATCCCCGTGGTTCTTCCCGACGGCGAAGACCCGGAAAGCTTCACGATTGGCGATGAAGCCCATGCCGGTCCGGGCCGCGTCTTCAACTCCGGCTTTCTCGACGGTCTTACGGTGGACGAGGCCAAAAAGGCCGCCACCCGGAAACTGGAAGAACTGGGCCTTGGCGAAGGGACGGTGCAATGGCGGCTGCGCGACTGGGGCATCAGCCGCCAGCGCTACTGGGGCTGTCCCATTCCGGTCATTCATTGCGAGGCCTGCGGCATCGTGCCGGCGCCTGAAAAAGACCTCCCCGTCACCTTGCCGGAGGATGCCGATTTCACCCGGCCCGGCAATCCGCTGGAAACCCATCCCACATGGAAGAACGTCCCCTGCCCCCGGTGCGGCCGGGACGCGCGGCGCGAGACGGACACCTGCGACACCTTCGTCGACAGTTCGTGGTATTTCGCGCGCTTCTGCTCGCCGCATAACGAGGCCGCGCCGGTTGCCCGCGAAGCGGTGGAGGCTTGGCTGCCGGTCGACCAGTATGTGGGCGGGGTGGAGCACGCCATTCTTCATCTGCTCTATGCGCGCTTTTTCACCCGCGCGATGCGCGACTGCGGCCACCTGAATCTGGCCGAGCCTTTCGCGGGGCTCTTCACGCAGGGCATGGTCTGCCACGAAAGCTACAAGGACGCGGCCGGGGCCTGGCTCTACCCGGAGGAGGTGGAGAAGCTTCCCGGCGGCGCGGCGCGTCATGTGAAAACCGGAGGGCCGGTGACCGTCGGGCGCTCGGAAACCATGAGCAAGTCGAAAAAGAACGTGGTGGATCCGGGACGCATCATCGAAAGCTATGGCGCGGACTGCGCACGGCTTTTCATGCTCTCCGACAGCCCGCCGGAGCGCGACCTGGAATGGACCGACGCCGGGGTGGACGGAGCCTTCCGCTTTTTGAAGCGCGTGGCGAAGCTGGCCGAGGACGCCGCCGCGCCGCAAGACGCCGCCGCGCCGCCTCCGGCGGAAGCCGCTCTGGAACTCCGGCGCGCCGCGCATAAAACCATCGCGGGCGTGACGGCCGATCTTGAGCGCTTCGCCTTCAACGTGGCGGTCGCAAGGCTGCGCGAGTTTTCCAACCTGATCTTCGATTTCGCCGCGAAACACGGCGCGTCCAGCGCGCCTGCCCGCGACGCGCTGGAAATCCTCGCCCGCCTGATGCAGCCCATGCTGCCGCATCTGGCCCATGAAATCTGGGAGATGCTGGGCCATGATTCGCTGCTGCTGAATGAGCCCTGGCCGGAGGCCGATCCGGCCCTTCTGGCGGACGACACCCTCACCCTGGCCGTTCAGGTGAACGGCAAACTGCGCGCCACCATCCGCCTGCCGCGCGCGGCCGGCCGGGACGCGGCCGAAAAGGCGGCGCTGGCCGAGGAAAGCGTCCGGCGCGCGCTCGGCGGTAATGCGCCGAAAAAAATCATCGTCGTGCCGGGCAAGATCGTGAATATCGTGGCCTGAACGAAAGCCTTTCCTTAAGGGGCGAAGCGGCCTTATTCTCCGGGCATGCGTTTTCTTCTCTCCGCTTTCGTCCTGCTGGCCGCGCTGGGCCTTTCCGGCTGCTACCGTCCGCTTTACGGCGAAAAGCCCCTGTTCAGCGCCGCGCCCACCGCGCAGGAGGCGCGCCTCAACAGCATCGCCGTGGCCGGCATCGCCGACGAGCCCGGCCAGCGCCTGCGCAACCTGCTGATCGACCGCATGTATTCGCGTGGCCGCCCGGCCAAGCCCGGCAAGCGGCTTGAGGTAAGCCTTCGCATCGGCGAGGAGCATCTCGGCCTGCAAAAGGACGCCACCACCACCCGCGCGCGCCTGACGGTTTCGGCCGGTTTCGTGTTGCGGTCCCTGGGAGAGACCCGCGACGTTCTGTTGAAGGGCAAGGCGCGCGCCATCGTCAATTTCAGCATTTCCGACCAGGCCTATGACACGCTCTCCGCGCGCGAGGACGCGCGGAACCGCGGCCTGAGGGAAGTCGCCGACCGCATCGTGACGCGGCTTTTGCTCTACCTTGAGGAAAACGGAAAGGACGCGCCATGAAGCTGACCGCCGGCCGCGCCGCCGGTTTCATCGAAAAGCCGGATCCCGGCCTGCTGCTTTACCTCGTCTACGGGCCGGACGCCGGCATGGTGCGCGAAAACGCGAAAGCCCTTGTCCGGGCCTTCCTCCCCGGCGCGGACGCCTTTTCGCTGACCACCCTTGCCGGCGAGGAGCTTGCGCGCGACCCCGCCCGGCTTGCCGACGAGATGGCCACGCCGCCGCTGACGGGCGGGCGGCGCGGGCTGCATGCGCAGGATTGCGGCGACGCGCTGTTTCCCGTGGTCGACCGGTTTCTGGCCAGCCCGCCCGGCGGCGGGAATTTCGCGGTGCTGGAGGCGGGCGCTTTGGAAAAGCGCAGCAAGCTGCGCCTGCGGGTGGAGGATGATCCGCGGGCGATGGCCATTCCCTGTTATGCCGAGGAAGGGGCCGCGCTGGAGTCCCGCATCCAGTCGCTGTTGCGCGCGGCGGGATTGTCCGCGCCGCAGCCCGCGCTGGGCCGGCTTGCGGGCCTTCTGCCGCCCGACCGCATCGGCCTGCGGCTGGAGCTGGAAAAACTGGCGCTCTACGCCGCGAGCCTGGGCGTGAAAACCCTCGACCTTGCGCATGTCGAGGCGGCGCTGGGCGATGGCGGCGCGGAAGACATCGACCAGACCGTTCTGGCCGCCGCGTCGGGCGAGGCGGCGCGTCTTGAGGCGCAGCTTTCCCGCCTGCGCGCGTCTGGCGTGGCGCCGGTTGCGCTTTTGCGCGCGGCGCAGCGGCATGTGCTGCGGCTTTACGAGGCGCGGGCGCGCATGGACGCCGAAAACCGCAGCGCGGACGAGGCGATGAAGGCGCTGCGCCCGCCGGTGTTCTTCAAGCAGGAAAACGCGGTCCGCGCCCAGCTTCGCCGCTGGAGCCCGGCGGGCCTGGAACGGGCGCTGGCCCTTCTGTTAAAGGCGGAAGCGCGGGCCAAATCCTCCAGCCTTCCCGCCGCGCTGATCGGCGAGAAGGCCCTGCGCGATCTCTGCGGCGCGCGATGAGTGAAAAGCCGCCGGTGACAAAGTGAAGAGTGAGAAGTGAAGAGTAAAACAAACCGCGTCATCCTGGAAACCGCCACGGGCGGTTATCCAGGATCTCTTTTCCCTAGGGTCTGAACTCAATTAGAAATGAATCAAACCAAACAGATAACTGCTCATTCCGGCGAAAGCCGGAATCCAGCAACCGCCGCAGGCGGTTGCATGTTGCCTTCGGCAACATGCTGGACCCCGGCTTTCGCCGGGGTGAGAAGTTGTTTTTTCGAATAAAAAACCTGCTTAATTGAGTCCAGACCCTAATATGGCCTGAGATCCCGGATAAACGCGCTTTGCGCGTTTTCCGGGATGACGGCTTTGGGGGAGTGAAAAGTGAGAAGTGAAGAGTGAACAAAGAACGTCATTCCAGACATTGCGAGCGTAAGCGAGCAATGATCTGGAATCTCAGGCCACTGTGGGAAAGAGATCTTGGATAAACGCGCTTCGCGCGTTTTCCGGGATGACGCCGTTTTCTTACTCTTCATTCTTCACTTCTCACTCTTCACCCGCATCAAAATTCCCTTCAGCCGCCGGAACGTGACGGCGCGGCCAAGTCCGGTCGGCAGGACAAACCCGGCGCGCCTGCGCTTTTCAACATCGCTCATCTGGCGCGCAAGCAGGGCGCGGAATTTCGCCGGCGTCATGCCGGGCCGCGCCAGCACGCGCGTCTTTTGCAAAAAGGCCGGCGCGCTGGCCACGATCACCACGTCCACGCGCCGTTGCGCGCCGGTCTCGAACAGCAGGGGTATGTCGAGCGCAACGAATCCCTGCCGCCGCCGCCGCATGCGTTCCAGAAAGCGGCGCTCGGATTCGCGCACCCGCGGGTGAAGGATTTCTTCCAGGCGGCGGAGCAGCTTCCGGTCATTCTGCGCGGCCGCGCCCAGAATTTTTCTGTCGATATAAGGCTGCCCGGCCCGGTTCCTTTTCAGCGCCGGGGGATGAAGCGCGCCCACGGCCTCCACCGCGGCCCCGCCCGGTTCCAGGGCGGCATGCGCCGCCGCGTCGGCGTCATGCACCGGCACGCGCAGCCGCCGGAGCATGGCGGCTGCCGTGCTTTTGCCCATGCCGATGGAGCCGGTCAGACCAAGGATAATCATTTGCTTTGCCTGTTGATGTCCCGCCGGGTGAAAAACAAAGGGTGAAACGTGAAAAGAAAAGCCGCGTCATCCCGGAAAACGTGCGCCGCCCGCTTTTTCAGGATGACGCCTCATGGGGCACTGATTTCTGACCTCTGACCTCTGATTACTGAATGTCATCCCGGAAAACGTGCAAAGCGCGTTTATCCGGGATCTCAGGCCATATTAGGGAAAAGAGATCCTGGATAACCGCCCGTGGCGGTTTCCAGGATGACGCCATTTCCTTACCCCTCACCCTTCACTTTGTCATTTTTCACTCTTCAAATCCTCCTCCACCGCGCGCCGCAATCCCTGGTCCACCTCCGGCCTGCGGCCGAACCAGAGGGCGAAGCCGGGCGCGGCCTGGTGCAGCAGCATGCCGAGCCCGTCCACCGTGGCGAGATTCCGCGCCCGCGCCTCGGCCAGAAGGGGCGTGACGAGCGGCGCATAGACCATGTCGTTGACAAGGGCGGTGCTTTTCAGCTTCTTCAGGTCAAGGGCCAGGGGCGGCTGCCCGTCCATGCCCTGCGAGGTGGTGTTGACCACCAGATCAACCTCCGGCAGCACATCCTCGCGGTCGGGCCAGCCCAATGGCTCCAGCGGCGCGTTCAGATGCGCAAGGCCCGCCATGAACCGGCGCAGCCGGTCGGGCGTGCGGTTGGTGACATAAATTTTCCTGCTCCCCTCCCCCGCGAGCCCGGCGACCGCCGCGCGCGCCGCGCCGCCGGCGCCGATGACCAGCGCCGTTCCTTTTCTTTTCCACGCCGCGCCGGAATTTTTCAGATTCTCGACAAAGCCGTAAATATCGGTGTTGGAGCCGCAAAGCTTTCCGTCCTTCACCGCCACCGTGTTCACGGCCCCCGCGCGGCGCGCGGTTTCGTCCAGCGTGTCCATCAGGGAAAGCGCCATTTCCTTGTGCGGCAGGGTGATGTTGCCACCGGCATGGCCTTTCGCGCCAAGACTTCCCAGGAAATCCGGCAGATCGTCGGGCAGAACGGCGCAGGACTCGTAATGGCCCGCGATGCCGTATTTTTCCAGCCAGTAACGGTGAATGACCGGCGAGCGCGAATGCGCGACCGGCCAGCCGATGACGCAGGCCTTGGGCATGGGGCTCATGACGGCATCACCCCATGCGCGCGCAGCGCGGCAAGAAGCGGGACCAGCGGCAGGCCCAGAATGCCGAAGAAATCGCCGTCGACTTTCGCCATGAGTTGCGCGCCTTTTCCTTCCAGCGCATAGCCGCCGACGCCCGCTTGCAATTCGGGGCCAAGCGCCTTGCAATAGGATTCCAGAAAATCATCCGAGAATTCGCGCATCACCAGGACGGCCTCCGCGACATGCTCCCAGACCGCTTCGCCGTCCCGCATCAGCAGGGCGGCCGTGACGAGCCGGTGCGGCCGTCCGCGCAGAAAGCGAAGCTGCGCCTTTGCCTCTCCCGCGTCTCTCGCCTTGTCCAGCCTTTGGCCTTCGCAGTCCAGCATCTGGTCAGCCCCCAACACCAAAGCGTTTTCATGCCGGGCCGAGACGGCCCTGGCCTTGGCGGTTGCCAGAATCCGCGCCGTTTCCCCGACGCTTCGGCCCTCGGCAAAAGCTTTCGCCTTGAGCGGCGCTTCGTCCACGTCCGGGCCCTCGAACGCGAAAGGAACGCCGGCCTGGAGCAGCAGCCTTTTGCGACTTTCGCTTTGGGATGCAAGGATGAGCGAGGGTCGTGTCATGAAGCCGTTTTTTTGCCTGCGGATGATCTTGAACGAACCCTATTCTTCCCTTCCTTCGGGACGGGGACAAGAGGGGGGCTTTCGTCCCGCGCCGGTCACGATCCGGTGTTTTCCGGTCCCCCGGCGGGTTTTCCCTGCCGCCGGGCGAGCCACGACAGGATTTCGGCCGCGGTTTCCTCAATGGAGCGGCGGGACACGTCGATCACCGGCCAGCCCTGCGCCGCGCACAGTCTTTTGGCCGCCAGGACTTCCCGCGCCACGGATTCCGGATCAATATAGGAGGTTTCGTGGTTTTCGTTCATCGCCTTCATGCGGTTGCGGCGGATATCGACCAGCCCCTCCACGTCCCGCGTGAGGCCCACGATCAAGGCCTGCCGGGCTTCCAGCAGGCCGGGCGGCAGGCTGGCGCCTGCAATCAAGGGCACGTTGGCTGCGAAAATGCCGCGGTTGGCCAGATACATGCATGTCGGCGTCTTGGAGGAGCGCGACACGCCGACCAGAATCACCTCGGCCTTTTGCAGCCTGTCGAGTCCCTGCCCGTCATCGCAGGAAAGGGCGTATTCCATCGCCTCGATGCGACGGAAATAATTCCGGTCCAGCGCATGTTGCCGTCCGGGCTGGTGCAAAAAGGCGCGGCCCAGCTTGGCCGACAGGGCGGCCAATACCGGCTCCAGCACCGGAATGGCGGTGATGTTGCTGGCCGCGCAATGGGCCGTCAGCACATCGCGTAATTCATCCTGCATCAACGTGTAGATCACGATGCCCGGCGCCTGTCCGATGGCTTCGCAGACAAGCCGCATCTGCCGGTCCGAGCGGATCAGCGACCAAGTGTGCTGAATGATCTCCGTTTCCTCGAACTGGGCCGTGCAGGCGCGGGCAATATGATTCAGCGTCTCGCCGGTTGAATCCGAAACAAGATGAAGGTTAAGGACCGTCATGTCTTTTCGCCCGTGTTTCCCGCTTTTCGTTTGTTCCCGCACTTATCAGGCCTGCCTGTGTATAAATTGCGGGCAATTAAAATAGCGGCGGCAAAAAATCATTTCAGGAGTCTTTTTGTAAAAAGACCAGAAGTTTTTTAGGCATGGGGATGAAATCTGGTCCCAGGAACAGGGTTTGGAGGATTTTCGCTTTTTCCCCGGAACCATGTACAGGAGCAAGCTTCTACCCTGCATGCCTTTCCCTCACATGGGCGTATTTATAAGCTTCCGTATTCACGCAATCCACATACCCATTCAGGATTGTTTGCCACTTCTGGTAAAACCGTGGAAAAACCTGTATCACCGCCACACACAGCCATCCACCGCTACCTCTACTCTTTTATCTTTATATGAAGGAAAAAAAGAAAAATCTTCTGGCTGCTCTTCAACGCCAGCCGACGGACAAGATTCCTGTCTGGCTGATGCGTCAGGCAGGACGCTATCTGCCTGAGTACCGGGAATTGCGGAAAAAAGCCGGGTCATTCATGAATCTGGCCCTGAATCCGGAACGTGCCGCCGAAGCGACGCTTCAGCCCGTGAAACGCTTTGGCACGGACGGAGCCATACTGTTTTCCGATATTCTGATGGTTCCTTATGGGCTTGGCTACGGGCTGGAATTCGAGGAAGGCCGCGGGCCGGTGCTTGAGAAGATAAGGGATAAAATTCCGGTTTTCAGCGCGGACGGCTTTTTCTCCCTGACCCGGAATATATTCGAGGCAGTGAGGCTTGTCTCGGAAACCATGCCTTCATCCACGACACTGATCGGTTTTTGCGGCGGGCCGTTCACGGTCGCCTGTTACATGCTGGGAGAAAGCGCGGACGGCTTTGAAAGGGCTCTGGAATTTTCACGGGACCATCCGGCGGCGTTTGAAAGCCTTCTTTCCGTTCTTGTCGAGGCAAGCGGCTTCTACCTTCGCAAGCAAATCGAAGCGGGCGCGGAAACCGTGCAGATTTTCGACTCCTGGGCCAGCCTCGCGCCGCCGGAGCATTATGGGAAATTCGTCATCGAACCCACAAAAGGCATCATTGAGGAAATCCGCAAAGCCTATCCCGGTTTTCCGGTTACTGGATTCCCGCGCAACAGCCGGCCGGAGAATCTCTATCAATATGCGAGGGAAACCGGCATAACCGGATTGTCGTTAAATACGGGTTTTGACCTTTTTCTCGCGCAAGAAAACATCGCGGCGGTTCTGCAGGGCAATCTGGATCCGCTCCGAATGGAAGGCGAGGAAACGCCCATGCTTGACGCGGCGGAGGCGATCATTTCCGCGATGAAAAGGCCCTTCGTCTTCAATCTGGGCCACGGACTGACGCCGCGGGCACGGCCCGAAAACGTGGCGGCGCTGGTGGAGTTTGTGCATAATGCATCGCCCCCTGTAGTGTAAAAGCTTCATTCCCGTGAAAACTGCCGTCGTCCTGTTCAATCTCGGCGGGCCGGAGAGTCTGGAAGCGGTCCGGCCATTTCTGGTCAACCTGTTTTCCGATCCGGCCATCATCAACCTGCCGGCGACCCTGCGCCGGCCGCTTGCGCGCATGATCGCCGCGGGAAGGGAGAAAAAGGCCAGGGCCATCTATGAAAAGCTGGGCGGCGGGTCGCCGCTTCCCACGCATATGAGGGAGCAGGCCAGGGCGCTTGAGAAAGCGCTTGCGGCAACGGGGAGCGAGACGCGCTGCTTTATCGCCTTGCGCCATACACCGCCGCGCGCGGCGCAGACGCTCGCCGAAGTCACGGCATGGGGCGCGGAGCGCATCGTGCTTCTGCCCATGTACCCGCAGTATTCCACGGCGACAACCGCGTCGTCCTTCGCCGAATTCGGGACATTGCTGAAAGAGAAAAAAATCCCCGTTCCGGTCTTTCGCATCGAAGATTATCCTGAACTACCGGGCTTTATCGAAGCCATGGCCGCGCTCGCCCGCCCGGAGCTGGAAAGGACAAGAGCAGAAGCGCAACGGAAAAAGCTTTCTCCTCCGCTTGTGCTGCTGACCGCCCATGGCCTGCCGGAGCGCGTGATAAAATCGGGCGATCCCTATCAAAAACAATGCGGACAAACGGCGCGGGCGCTTCGCGCCGCGCTCGGCCTTGATGAAAGCGGGGCCGTGCTGTGCTATCAGAGCCGCGTCGGTCCGCTGAAATGGATCGGCCCCGCGACGGACGCCCTGGTGAAAAAGGCCGGGAAAGAAAAACGGCCTCTTCTGGTCGTGCCCATCTCCTTCACGGCTGGCAATTCGGAAACAGCCTATGAAATCGGCATGCTTTACCGTGATCTCGCCCTTGAAGCGGGCTGCCCGCTTTTTGCCTCCGTGCCTTGCGTGAACGCGCATCCGCGGTTCATCGGCGGGCTGGCGGAGCTGGTGAAGAAAACGGTTGAAAGTGAAGGACGGGAGGTGGAAGGTGGGAGGTGAAAAGTAACAACAAACAGCGTCATCCCGGAAAACGGGCGAAGCACGTTTATCCGGGATCTCTTTCCCATAATGGCCTGAGATTCCGGATCAGGACCCGCTTGCGCCCGTCCGGCCCGGAATGACGGGTTTGGAAGGCTTTTCAGGCTTCTTCACTCTTCACTCTTCACTTTTCACTCTTCACTCATTCCATCCCATCCGATCCCATGTCTCCCTATCAATGGATTCTCGCCCTTCACGTCATCGCCACCATCGCCTGGATGGCGGGGCTGTTCTACCTGCCGCGGCTGTTTGTGTACCACGCGATGAGCGCGCCCGGCTCGGAGCAATCCGAAACCTTCAAGCTGATGGAGCGCCGGTTGCTGCGCGTCATCATGGATCCGGCGATGATCGCGAGCTGGCTGTTCGGCCTGTGGCTGCTGGCCCTCAACCCCGCCCTTCGGGAGCAGGGATATCTCCAGGCCAAGACGGCCCTGGTTGTCCTGATGACCGTCTATCATTTCTACCTGGCCCGCGCGGTGCGATTGTTCGCGGCCGGTAAAAACACCCGTTCGCATGTCTATTGGCGCGTCATGAACGAGGTTCCCACGCTCCTGATGATCGCCATCATCATTCTGGTGATCGTGAAGCCGTTTTAGCGCGGATCCCTCCGGCGCGGGCGGCGGGATTCGTAAAAACAGCGTTAACAAGGCGCTATTTTTCCGCCCGCGCGGGCGAAAATTCATTCATGCGCCGCAAAAAGCTTGACGGCGCCGGCGCGAAACCTCTAGGATGCCCGCATATTGCGTGTTGTGTGTTTGAAGCGGTCCCGTCCCGCGGGGCCGGTCAGCTTGCGGAAAAAGCGCGATTACCGTGAAGGCGCCGCCGCATCTTTCCAAAAAACCCTGTCGGAACCCTGTAACGCTGCCTGTGACGCCAATTGTAAAAACCTGAGCCGCAACAAAACGTGATGACGCGCATTCCTTGATCTGGAATTGCGCCGCCGCCCTCTCGAACCTCCAAGCCCCCGAACTTTATCATGACCACAGACCAGACCCCTACACCCGCCCCCGGCTCCATGAACCTGAAGGACCTCAAGGCGAAAACGCCGTCCGACCTTCTGGCCATGGCCGAGGAGCTGCAGATCGAAAACGCCGGAACCCTGCGCAAGCAGGACATGATGTTCGCCATCCTGAAATCGCTGGCCGGGAAGGACGTGCCCATTTCCGGCGACGGCGTGCTGGAGGTGCTGCAGGATGGCTTCGGCTTCCTGCGCTCGCCGGAGTCGAACTATCTGCCGGGGCCGGACGATATTTACGTAAGCCCCAGCCAGGTCCGCAAATTCGGCCTGCGCACCGGCGACACCGTGGAGGGGCAGATCCGCGCGCCCAAGGATGGCGAGCGTTATTTCGCCCTGCTCAAGATCAACACCATCAATTTCGACAATCCAGAGAAAATCCGCCACCGCATCAATTTCGACAATCTCACGCCGCTTTACCCGCAAAGGAAGCTGAATCTTGAAGTGGCCGATCCGAAAAGCAGGGATTTCACCACCCGCGTCATCGAGCTGGTGGCCCCTCTTGGCAAGGGGCAGCGCGCGCTGATCGTGGCGCAGCCGCGCACCGGCAAGACGGTGATCCTGCAGAACATCGCCCACGCCATCACCGCCAACCACAAGGAAGTCTACCTGATCGTGCTGCTGATCGACGAGCGGCCGGAGGAGGTCACCGACATGGCGCGGTCGGTCAAGGGGGAGGTGATCTCAAGCACTTTCGACGAGCCCGCCAGCCGCCATGTCCAGGTCACCGAAATGGTGCTGGAAAAGGCCAAGCGCCTGGTGGAATCCAAGCGCGACGTGGTGATCCTGCTGGACAGCGTCACGCGCCTGGCCCGCGCCTACAACACGGTGGTGCCGTCGTCGGGCAAGGTGCTGACCGGCGGCGTGGACGCCAACGCGCTCCAGCGCCCGAAGCGCTTTTTCGGCGCCGCCCGCAACATTGAGGAAGGCGGCAGCCTGACCGTTATCGCCACGGCCCTGATCGACACCGGCTCGCGCATGGACGAGGTGATCTTCGAGGAGTTCAAGGGCACCGGCAACGCCGAGATCGTGCTCGACCGCAAGCTGGCCGACAAGCGCACCTTCCCGGCCATCGACATTTCCAAATCCGGCACCCGCAAGGAGGAGCTTCTGGTGGACCGGGCCGCGCTCACCAAGATGTGGGTGCTGCGCCGCATCCTGATGCCCATGGGCGTCGCGGACTCCCTCGAATTCCTGCTGGACAAGCTGCGGACCACCAAGTCCAACGCGGATTTCTTCGATTCGATGAATCAGTAGAAAAGAGTGAAAAGTGAAGAGTGAAGGGTGAAAAGAAAAACCGCGTCATCCTGAAAACCGCGAGGGCTGAAAGCCCGATGCGGTTATTCAGGATCTTTCTCCGGCTAAAGAGATCCTGAATAAAGCTGGCTCCGCCCGCTTTTTCAGGATGACGCCTCATGGGGCACTGATTTCTGACCTCTGATTCCTGAACGTCATCCTGGAAAACGCGCGAAGCGCGTTTATCCAGGATCTCTTTCCCATATAGGACAAAAGATTCCGGACAAGGGCTCGCATCCGCCCGCCCTTTCCGGAATGACGAAAGAACCGGACGCCGCACGCGAATTCACCCTTTCTTAAGGCCTGCGGCGCGACAATGCCCGGCCCATGCCCGTCGTCTTTCGCCTGCTCTGGGTTGTCCTGTTCGCGGCCCTGCTCGCCGCGGCGCCGTTTTTTTCGGTCGAGGCCGCGCGCGGCACGCTGGTCAGCCCGCTGGGATTCGGCTTCACCCTGCCGCGGGGCTGGGAAGGCTATGGCGTGGGCGGCAGCGGCGCGTATTTCACCGTCGTCACCCGCGACGACAAGGCCGAGATCGCCGTCGCCCTCACCTGGGGCATGCCCCAGGGCGACCGCACCGAGCCCTATGAATTCATCGACGGCGGCCATGGCGCGAAGGTTTTCGTGGGCGCGAAGGACCTGTTTTACACGCGCCGCATCGCCACCCGGCAGGTCACGGTCTCGATTCACGCGCCGCGCGCATGGCTGAAGAAAAACGCGCGCAAGGTCGAGGCGCTGGGCCGGAGCCTGCGCCCCATGCGCATGAAGCCTTTCAAGCTTCCCGGAAAGACCGCAAGGCGGTAGTCAAGGTTCGGAGGGACGGAGGTTCGTAGGTACGGGGGTTCAAGGGGTTGCAGACGCAGCATCATTGCGGGAAAGCCGAAGGCCAGCAAAGCAAACCATAACGGAAAAAGTTTCTGGACTGCTTTACTTGCAATGACCAGCAGTTTTTCACTTCGAACCTTCGAACCTCCGCACCTTCGAACCCACGAACCTCCGAACCTCCATCTGCGGCAAGGCCCGGTCAGGATGGCTCCGGGCGCGGAGCCGGCTTGGAACGCCAATCCCGGAGGTCTCGCCGCTTTTCGCGGCGCAGGTCGTCCAGGCCCGCGCGAGCCTCGGCTGCCGCGATCATGATCGCGGCGCAATTCCTCTCGGCCTCATGGGCGAACGCATGCGGAAGAAGGGATTTCGCCAGGGCAAAATATTCACGCCGGTCCCCAGGGTCCTGGTTTACGGCGGCGTTTCTTATACAGTCGTCAATCCAAAGCTGATGGGCCCGCCGCCCGGCGCGCGGGAGATCAATCGGTGCGGCTGTGTTGGCGCGGACCTTTTCCCGCAAGGCCTCAAGAAAGAAATCCTCCTCCTTCCCCCGGCCCAGAAAAAAATCGCAGACAGCCGGTGCCGAAACTCTTTGGTTAAGAATGGCGTAGAAAACGTCATCCAAAGCCCGGAGAAGCGGGTTCGGGTTTTTTTGCGTAACAGCCGCGCGGGCCTGTTCCTTGGTAAGATGGCCCTGTTCGATAAGGCAGAAGAAAGAGGAGCCGGGTTCAATGTCGAAAGGCGTGCCAGCCAGAATGTCAAAAACATCACTCGCGGGAATCATGTGAGTTTGCATATGCGGGCTTGTCAAAAGGCCATAAATATTGCCGCGGGATAAAGTCCCGGTCATGTTTTCCGTATCGTTCCGCCCGACGAACTCGGATGGCGCAAGCGTTCCGGCCAGCAAAACCCCGGCCATCCGCTCATCACGCAGCGCCATAAGATGCGGAACGTCCAGGGAAAGAAATTCGTCAATGCTGAAACGGGCATTCTCTGCGGAATAGCGGCAGGTAAAACCAGGGAAATTTTTGTGGAACGTTATACCCAGCAATTCCAGAACATGGTTATATTTCCGGTATGAATCACTGCGTGTGTGACCAATCCTGACCGAAGAGAGCAGGACCGTGCTTCTTAGCATGGAGTCTTCCTGAAACTCAGTTGCAACCGGCATGCAGTTGATCGTTTCAAGCTGTGCGGGCGTCAGCCGGTCTTTTTGGCCGGGCGTCAACACGCCAAGGCGCACGAGCACGTCGACGGGCTCAATCAGGGA
>JANQEX010000105.1 GCA_028278105.1 Alphaproteobacteria bacterium
GAACCTCCGAACCTCCGAACCTCCGAACCTCCGAACCTCCGAACCTCCGAACCTCCGAACCTCCGAACCTCCGAACCTCCGAACCTCCGAACCTTTCCATGTCCCTTGAAGTCCTCGACGAGCTTTTTGAGATCATCCAAAAGCGCAAAAGCGCCGATCCCGAAGCCTCCTACACCGCCCGGCTGTTCGCAAAGGGCCGCAAGAAAATCGTCCAGAAGCTCGGCGAGGAAGCGGTGGAGGCGATGATCGACGCCGTTCAGGGCAATACGGAAGGGCTCACGCAGGAGTCCGCCGACCTGCTTTACCATCTGCTCGTGACCTGGGCCGAGGCGGGCCTCACCCCGCAGGATGTCGCCGCCGTCGTGCGCGCGCGCATGTCCTATTCGGGCATCGACGCGCGGAAGGCCAAAAAAGGCGGGGACTAAAACGGTTGCCAGCGCGCGGCGCCCAATAATAAACTTCAGGCGTCATCCTGAAAAAGCGAGCGGAGCGAGCTTTATTCAGGACCTCTCTCCTGTTCAGGAGGTCCTGGATAACCGCCTGCGGCGATTTCCAGGATGACGCTTAACGGACCCCGCCATGCCGCTTGCCATCCGCCTCATCCCCTGCCTTGACGTGAAGGACGGCCGCGTGGTGAAGGGCATCAACTTCCTCGGCCTGCGCGACGCGGGCGATCCAGTGGAGCAGGCCAGGGCCTATGACGCGCAAGGCGCGGACGAGTTGTGCTTCCTTGACATCACCGCGTCCCATGAAAACCGCGGCACGCTGTTCGATGTGGTGCGGCGCACCGCCGAAGAGGTCTTCATGCCGCTGACCGTGGGCGGCGGGGTGCGCCGCGTGGAGGATATCCGCGCGCTATTGCTGTGCGGCGCCGACAAGGTGTCGATCAATTCCGCCGCCGTCCACCGGCCCGAACTCATAAGGGAAGGCGCCGAAAAATTCGGCAGCCAGTGCATCGTGGTGGCGATTGACGCCCGGCGCGCCGGGCCCGGCCGATGGGATGTCTATGTGAAAGGCGGGCGCGAGAATACCGGGCGCGACGCGGTGGCATGGGCCCGGCAGGCGGCGGAGCTGGGAGCGGGCGAGATCCTCCTCACCTCCATGGACCGCGACGGCACGAAGGAAGGATTCGACCTTGAACTGACCCGCGGCATTGCCGATGCCGTGCCCATTCCCGTGATCGCGTCGGGCGGCGTGGGCGCGCTGGACCATCTCAGCGACGGCGTCATCAAGGGCCATGCCGCGGCGGTGCTGGCGGCCTCGATCTTCCATTTCGGAACCTACACGCTGCAACAGGCCCGCGATCATCTGCGCGACGCAGGCCTGCCGGTGCGAGGTTAAATCAGCTTGTCCCCGGAGGAAACGCGAAGTCTTCCGTGTATCTGGTGCGATGGCCTGGACGGATTGGTTTTTCCATAAAGCGGTCCCTGCCTCTCAGAAGCAAGTCTTTTGCCATGCAATCCGGCATGTCTTCGGACCCGATTCTCTTCCACTGGGATTTGGAAAGCTCGACGCCGCCCTGCGCGACGGCTATTTGAACGGTCTTGAGGGCAAGGTCTGCAAATTCTCCCTTTTCCGCAGCCGTCAGTAATGCATTCACATCGTCCTTGGTAAGTGGTTTTATTCCGGGTAAGGCTGTTACCGCCAAATTCCTAAAGAAGCCAATGGCACCTCCCAGAACGGTGTCAGGCATTTCTCCGGCGTCGGGCCCTTTTTCGGCGTCAAGATAGGGCCGCACCAGTTCGCGGAAACGGTCACGGCCCACGCCCATGTTGACACACTCTGTCGCTCCCTTGATGGCGCGGCAGATTTTCGCGGCGTCTTTATGAACACGATCTTTGTCCTTTGCCAGAATGTCACGAGCCTCGTCGTATGAGGCAACGGGCTCCATCCTCTTCGTACTCATAAACGATTCCTTTCCGTGGTTGATTTTCCTGCCGGCATTCATAGTCTCATTCGGATCCGCGTAAAGGGATTCACGGCAAATTCCCATTACTTTCCTTGAAAGGATTCATGAACGCCACACCGCTCATCTTCTTCGATTATGAGGGCACGCTGGGCAAATGCCGGATGCGGCATTACTACCAGTACCGGGACATGTTGCAGCGCATGAGACTGGATGCCGCGCCTTTTCCGCCCGAATATCTGCAAGACATGGCGGTGGGCGACTTCCTTGCGTTTTTCGCAAGAGCGAAATTCAGCACCGCGCGCATGCTGGAACAGGTGACCGGCAGCGCCGCTTTCGGCGATGCAGCAAAAAAATATCAGGATGAAGTGGTGCGCGAATACGCGCCGCAATTCCTGATGCATGACCGCGCCATCGACGGCGCGGTGAAATTTTTTGAAGCATGCGGCGCGGTTTTTCATCCCGTGATCTACGCCGTCACCGGGCAGGACGCGGCGCTTTTCGCCCAGCACCTGAACCGGCTGGGATTCCTGCGCTGGTGGCCGACGGACAGCGTCTCGGTGCACACCCTTCCCGGCGAAGGGCGGGAAAAAGAGGTTTTGACGGCCTTCCTGCATGAGCGCTATGGCGGGCAAATCCGCGCGCAGGCGGAAAAAGGCCGGCGCCCGTTCCTGATCGGCGACACCGTGGCCGACATGGCGGCGGCGCTGGAGGCCGGGCTGAACTTCGCCGGCGTGTATGAAACGGGCACCGCCACGCGGGAGGATTTCTACAACTGGATTGATGAAAACGGCAAATCCGAACTGGAAGAGGTTCGGATATTTCTCTTCCCCGCCATCGACGACCCGCGGCTTGGGAAAATCCTGTTTGAGTATTGAGCCGCCAAATCTCCCGTCATTGCGGGGAGCCGCGCCGTAGTGAAACGAAGGCGGGCGACGACCCGGCTTCGCTGAAGCTACGCCGGGCTGGCTTGCTCCATTGGCCCTGCGTAGCCGAAGGCGA
>JANQEX010000008.1 GCA_028278105.1 Alphaproteobacteria bacterium
CCTTCGGCTTCGCAGGGCGCACTTGCAAAAAGGCCCGGCGGAGCTTTAGCGTAGCCGGGTCGCGGGAATGTCCGTGTTGGTAATTGTCCATTGAACCTAAACCCGGCGCAGCACGGGCGCGCCGAAAGCCGCCGCCGCGGCAAGCCCCGTTTCCGAATCCTCAATCACCAGGCATTCCTCCGGCTTCACTTCCAGCCGGACCGCGGCAAGGCGGTAGGCTTCGGGGTCTGGCTTGGCGCGGCTCACATCCTCGCGGCAGATGATGATGTCGAACAAGCTTTCCAGTTTATGGTGGGCCAGGATGCCCATGGTGTTGCGGCGCGCGGCGGTGGTGACCAAAGCTGTTTTCAGCCTGTCCCGGCATAATTCGAGAAGGCCGGCAAGCGCACCATTGCAGGTGGTGGACGGAAAAAACGCCGGGTAAAGCTCGGCCTTGCGGGCGGCGACTTTTTTGGGATCAACATCGTTGCGTCCCGCCAGAAGCGGCGGCAGGAAATCGGCGCAGGAACGGCCGTCGATCAGCGGCGCGAGGGCTTGCGGCGGAATGACGACGCCAACTTCCTCCAGGGCGCTCGCATAGGCCGCAGCGTTTGCGCGCACGGTATCCACCAGCGTACCGTCAAGATCAACCAGCATCGCCCGCAGCATGCTCGAATTCCTCGAAATAGCGGTCGATCAGCAGGCACAGGCAGCCGGTGAACAAAAGGCCGGTATGCGAGGCCTTGCGGATCTTGTAGGGAACCAGGCGGAAGTAATGAACAATTTCGTGCAGGCGGATTTCGCGCCAGGCCTTTTCGCCAAGATTATCCAGCACCCAGCCGCGCGTTTTGCGGAACAGCTCTTCATAAAAAATGGTGCGGGGCATGAAGAACTCGATCCCGGCTTCCGAGTAGCCGCAGGGATTGTTGCGGTTCAGGGGCTCATAGCCAAGGTGAAGCGACTGGAACAGCTTGGCGTAATCCAGAAGCGGCGATTCAACCAGATTCCCGCCATTCGGGTCGATGGCGAACCAGCCCCGGGGCGCGGCGGAATCGGAGATGATGTTTTCAATCGTCAGGTCGCCGTGGATCGTGGCGGTGCCGCGCAGGGTGATGCGCGGAAGGAGGAATTCCTCGGTCGCAAAGCGCAGCACGCGCGCGCGGTCAATGCTCTGGCCGTTGACCGTGATCGCGCCGTTTTCAAACAACTGCGGCATGAAATTGCGGATAACCGCGAAATTGCCCACAACCTTCCGGGCGATATAGGCGCGCACGGCATCATCGTCCGCCGCCGCGCCCGCAGTTCCGGCGTGAAGCTTCCGCGTGCAGGCCAGCACGCCGGAGAGGATTTCCCACGAGCGCTCCACCGTGTTCATGTGAATAAAGTCGTAAAAGTCGCGCGCGGTGATGGAATAGGGCATGTCGTAGTAAAAGCGGTTTTCCAGCTTCTCGCCCGGTGTCACCGTCACGGCGGGGAAGCCCGCGCGGTTTTGCTCCAGCCAGTCGAACTGGTCGCGCAGCTTGCGCCCGGCCTCGTCGATGGCGTATTTGCGAATACGCATCTCGTTGCCCACCTGCACCACGGCGGTGATGGCTTCCGAGCCGCCGCCCAGCCGCCGCATGATCGCGGCGTTCTGGATGGCATGGGTTTCAAAATCCAGCGCCAGGCTTTCATCGCCGCTGAAGTGGCGGCAAAGAAAGGCGTCGTACTGCGAAATTTCGCCGAAACGGTCGGTGGCGCGCCGGTTCAGTTGCAACAGAGGGTCGGTCAGCCAGCCCAGCGCGGCGCTGGCGTTGAGCGAAAACATCTGCCGGAAGCGGGTATAGATCAGCACCAGGAGGCAGGGCGTCACGGCGTAAACCGCGAGCCAAAGCGAGGTCTGCAAACCCTTGCCCGCGGCCACGAAAAACAGAGGCTGGAACACATCGCCAAAAAGAACCTCGATAATCGTGGCGTAGTTCAGGTCAATCGCGCGGACCAGCGCGGCGTAGGAAGCCAGGTACAGCGCCCACATCACCAGCGATTGCAGCAAGAAGCGGCCGCGGTATTTCTTCACCCCGTCGTTGATCTCCACAAGCGCGAGGGCGGTGTCAAGAATGACAAAGCGGATGCGCTCGTTGAAGATACTGGCCATGTGCCACAGCGCCCGGCGCGCGCCGGCGTGCCGGGCCATGGCGAAAATAACGGCGAAAACCACCAGCGCGATGATCGCGCCGGAAAGCGCCAGCGCAACCGCCTGCGAAGGAGTCAGAAGCTGTGGAACCAGAAACAGTCCGGCCAGCAGAATAATGGCCAGTAGGTCGTAGGCGCGCTCGACGATAATGGAAGCCAGCGCATCGGTTAAACGGCTTTTGGTCTGCATGGCGAAGAACAGGGCGCGCACCAGCTCGCCAATGCGAAACGGCACGGCGGCGTTGATCAGGTAGCCCACCGACAGGGCCGCAAATCCGGCCCGCAAGTTCTGCCGCCGGTTGCGCCCCAGAAGAAAGGACCAGCGCACCGCCCGCATCAAATGCCCGAACAACAGCAGCACAAGCGCGGCGCAGAAATAAAGAATGGAGTTGGAAGATTCAGGCATGGCCTGCCTTGTTTTGTGTTCGGGATTCGGGCGCGCCGGAGATCCATGAGGAAAAGGCGCCGAGAACACCCCTGGCCCGGTCGTACTCCGCAACGGTGCCGAAGGAAATATGCTTCTCCAGAACCGCGCCCTGTACATGCTCGCCAGCGGAGATCATCTCGTTATAGATGCCGCTGATGAACCATTCCGGGTAGGGGCAGGACGCGGTGTAGGAATCCGCATATTTCAAAAGCGTTGCCGCGTCCTTGAACCAATAGGCTCCGGCGGTGGCCAGGTTGCTGATGGGATTTTTCTCGGCCGTGCGCACAAGCCGGCCGCCGGCATCATATTCGGCATAGGAATAGGCGGGCGATGACGAATGAAAATGCGACAGCATCCCGGCGGGCAAATCCGGCCGCGCGGCGGCGCGGGCCAGCGCGCCCGCCTCGAAAGCGTGGTCGCAGTCATTGACCACGAGCGGCGCGTCATCATCCAGCGCCTTCACGCCGTAAAGCGCCGTTTCCAGGGCGCCCCTCGTGATATCGGGCAGGGCGGCAACATGGGCCTCAGGATAAAAGGCGCGCAGGCGGCGGTCGATGGCGTGGTCGCGGATATGCTCTTCCAGCACCACATAAACCAGCCTGCGGATTGAAAAGCAGCGCCGCAGCGATTCCGTCGCCCACCAGAAAAAGGGCCGTCCGGCCAGATCAATCAGCGGCTTGGGGCCGGTGAAGCCTTTTTCGGCGAAGCGGCTGCCGCGTCCGGCCATGGGCATGACGAGATTAAGCGGCGGGCGGGAGACGGCTTCTTGCATGATTACTGCGCTTCCGTTTCAAACAACGCGGCGCGAATGCCCTGTTTCAGTTTTTCATCAAAGGCGCTTTCGCCTGAAAGATAATGCCGCCAGAAAGGCGAGGGCGCCGGAATTTCTTCCGGCGCGCCCGCGGCTTCGAAAGCCCGGATCTCTTCCGCCAGCGCGGCGGCAAGGCTTTCGGGATCCGGCGCCAAAAGACTTCGTGTGCCGGGGCAAAGGCGTGAAAGGTCTTTGGGCGGGAAGCTGTTGGTAATCACCCGCGCGCGAAAAGCCGCCATTTCCAGCGGCGGGTAGCTGGGATGCGGCGAGATCATGAGCGAGACGCCGATGGCCGTTCGCGCCAGTTCCCTGGCATAGTCTTCGATGGGCAGCTTGCCGAGCGGGACAAGGTTCTTTCCCCCGCCAAGGGCGATGGGCGGGTGTGGCTCGCCCGCCGAAAAAAAGCTCCAACCCTCGCCGGGATGCATCGCCACCCATTTTTGCAGGCCCAGAACAAGAAGCTGAAAGGCGTTCCGGTCGGTGCCGGGACGACCATAGACCAGCACACGGCGCTCCTTGGGCGTGGCGGCCAGCAGGTTTTCACGCGCCGCGCGCAGATTGGCATTCAAAACGGGCTCGAAGAAACAGGACGAGGCAAAGCGATAGCCTGCGGATTCAAAATAATCCCGCAGCAGGCTTGTGTTGAAAATGGCGGTCATGCCGGACTGGCGATAGCTACTTTCGGCCAGAGCCCAGCGGGAGGACCAGGGGTAAAAGCCCGGCTCGTAGTCCTGAATCAGATAGGCGAATTTTACCGCCGCCTTCAGGTTGAACAGGCTGGCCTGGCTTTTCTGGATGTCGCGGGCCAGAAGCGCGGTCCACCAGGCGGTGGCGATAAAACGGTCGCCCGGCCCGATGGCCAGCGATTTTCCATAACGGTCGCCGGCGGGGGTCACCCGGCGGCCGGGTCCGTCCTCATCCTGTAGCCTGGTCATGATCCAACCGGCATAGGCGGGATTGTCTTCCGCGGCAAAGCCGGCCTGGTCGGTCAGGACAAGCCGCAGGTCGGGCATATCCCGGCCCAGCGCGTGAAAAAGCGAAAGCGCCGTGCCGATGCCGCCGAAAAGATGGCGCAGCGCCACCGAAGGCACCAGCAGATTAAGGCGCGGCGCGGTAAAAGATGAGGCGCGAAAAGAGAGCGGCGTGATTTCAGGGATGGAAGTTTCGGGCTGAAAGGCCCCGCCGCCGTTCTGCCGCGCCTCGTCGTACAGGCCGCGCAACCAGCGCATCAGGGAGCGGTTTCGCAACAGGGACTTAAGCAGATAGCGCACGGTCAGGATTTGGGATGATGGGGAAGATTCAGGGTCGGCGTGGTCTGGAACAGGGAAAGGTTGGGATTATAGAACGGGTCCATCAACTCTGTCTGCCAGGGCGCATATTTTTTCTCCGACTGGGCGAAGTCGCCCGGCGGGATGAAAGCGGTGCGCGTTTTCGATTCATAGTGAAACAGCCGCGCTTCGGCGCAAAGAGTGTTGTACAGGCCATGGCGGTAGGCGCGCAGGCACAATTCCACATCGCTGCCGCAGATCACGAAGGCTTCGTCAAAGCCGCCAAGCTCCAGGAATTTCCGGCGCGTGATGGCCATGCAGGCGCCGGTGACCGCCAGAGCATTGCGTGTCAAAACCGGCGAAATGAAGGGACCCCCGCCGGTATGCTGGGGGTGCTGGTTTTTAAACACATGGTCGGCGCTGCCGTTCATGCCCAGCACCACGCCCGAATGCTGAATGGCGCCGTCTTCATACAGCAGCAATCCACCCACGGCGCCGGTATCCGGCAAAAGCGCCTGGCCCGCCAGATGCTCGATCCAGTCGGGCGTGATGACCTTGGTGTCGTTGTTGAGAAAGATGAGCACGTCGCCGCCGGCGGCCCGCGCGCCGATATTGTTGATCCGCGACCAGTTGAACGGCATCGCGGCCTGCAAGGTGCGCAGGCGGGAATCCTTTTGCGGCGCTTCGCGGAGATAGGCGAGCGTCTCCGGCTCCGTCGAGTTGTTGTCGATGATGATGATCTCAAGATTCTTCCAGCTTGACTCGTGCAGAATACTGTCCACGCAGGCGCGCAGCAGGTCCACCTTGTCCTTGGTGGGGATGATGATGGACACCTTTGTTTGCGGCGGCAGGGTGAAGCGGGGACGGTAGGTAAACATGTGCGCGCCGTCTTCCGCCGTAATCCCGGTGCCGGGATAGCGTTGGGCCAGATAGTCGTTGAGCGCCAGGCGGCCCGCTTCATGAGCATAGGGCTTGCTGTCGGCGCTATGGGAGGTGGAGGACAGGTGCTTGCGCCAGTGATAGAGAAGGCGCGGAACATGAACGATCTTGCGCGCCGTCAATGAAGCCCGCAGCCACAGATCGTAATCCTGGCTGCCGTTGCATTTTGAACGGAATCCCCCAAGCCGGCGTACGAGGACCGTGCGCAGGCAGACAAGATGGCCAAGATAAGCCTGCGACAGGGCCAGCGAGGGCGACCAGCCGGGCTTGAACAGGGGCTCTTCCCGCGCGCCGGCGGAATTAATCTTGTCCTCGTCGGTATAAAGAAGCTCGGCTTCCGGGTTTTGCGAAATCGCCAGCGCCAGTTGCCGCAGCGCATCGGGGTGCAGCCGGTCGTCATGGTCCAGAAGGGCGACAAAATCGCCGGTCACCAGTTCCAGCGCGCTGTTCGAAGCCTCGGCGATGTGCCCGCCTTTCTCGCGGAACACGGTCTTGATGCGCGAATCGGCTTTCGAGAAGAACATCAGAAGTTCGCGCGTTTTCGGATCATGCGAGGCGTCATCGGCAATGCACAACTCGAAGAAGGGATAGGTCTGGTCCAGAACGGATCCAATCGCTTCCTTCAGCCATTCCGGATTTGTGTTATGCGTGGGCATGATGACCGAAATAATGCGCCGGATGGGCAGATTTTCCGCCTCGGCGCGCAGGCGGGAAAGCTCTGCCTCGGACAGGGTGTCGTGATACCGGACCCAGCGGGAATAGATCAGGGCGTTCATGCCGGCGGGGTCGAGGTTTTTTATTTTGCAATATTCAATTGCGTGGCGAAGGAAGGCCACGATCCCCTTGTGCCGGATGAGGAACACGGCCTTCCTTGCAAGAGTCCAGATTTTGCGCGCGAAGGCAGAAGCCATGTTGAAAAGGCGCGTCAGCTTCCAGGGGCTGGAATGGAGTATCTGCGCGATTCGCGTCTCGCGCTCGGCCACCGCGGCTTTCAGCATGACGATTTCGTTTTTCATCCCGGCCAGAAGGGCCTGGGTTTTCTTTTCGTCGATGCGGTCAATGAGGGATTGAACGCGGAATGAATAATCCTTGCGGTCGTCGAAATCGCCTTTTTTCACTCCCCAAAAATACAGGTCATGGGATTCCGGATTTACCGAGAAAGCGAAATCCTTGAACAGGGCTTCGATATCCAGAACCTCCCGGACATCGCCTTCCTCCAGGTTTTTGTAATAGTCGCCCCAGTCGCCCATCTTTCCCAGAAAAGGCGCTTCAAGCGGCGAGGAGCGGCGCGTGCCGTGCTCGGCCCGGCCGGTCGTCGCGCAGGTGAAGAAGAAAAGCCCGCCCGGTTTCAGCATGCGCATGATGTTGCGCAGGGTTTTTTCGTAATAACAATCGTGCTCGAAGCATTCGGCGGAAACGACCACATCCAGGCTTTCGTCCGGCAGGCCCAGCTCATGGCCCTTGCAGACAAGATCCACATTGTTGCCGGGAAAAAGGTCCACGCCAAGGTAAAGGCAGTTTTCGAACAGGTAGCGGTTGTTTCCGTTCACGTCCAGGGAACCGACGTCCAGCACGATGCGGCCGGTGAAAAAAGCCGGCAGGGCCTTCTTTACGGAAAGACAGAATTCAATTTGCTGCAGATGCGCCATACGCGGGTTCCTGTGGATAGGAGGGTGAGGTTTTATCAATGCTCAGGTTAATGTGCTGCATGGGAACGCCCACAAGGCCGGTGCAGACCGAGGACGAAACCGACCGGATCAGCAAGGCGTCATGAATCCAGTGATGCTGCACATGGTCTTCCTGCGTTCCGGTGGCGATGGCGGCCGCGATGCTGTAATCGCCCGCGGGCAGGATGGGCATCTGGAACGCGAATTCCGCCGTCAGGATTTCGCCCGGTTCGGCGGAAATCCATTTTTCGCGGGTGGTCAGATAGGTGTTGTCCCCGAACAGATTCTGGCCCAGCCGGTCCTTCATCAGAAAGCCGATGATGGGGCGCTGAAGGCTTTGCCGCGCGGCGGCTTCAATCCGAAGCTTCACGGGTTCGCTCCCCACCACATGGGAAAGGCTTTGCCCGGCGGCATCCCTCAGGGACACGTTCCGGATCTCCGCGCCGCGCTGGCCGAAATCCTTCGAGAGACCCGGTGTGAATTCGAATATCTCGATGTCGTTGCGCAGATTCGTGCGATCAATCATTTCCTTGCGCGCGTCCTTGATAATCGTGCTGCCGCCGCTTTCGGCGGGGGAAGGAGACGCCGCCGCCGCCTCGTCCGTCGCCGGGCCCGCGTCGGAATAGAACGCGGCCAGATAGGCCTGGACAACGTCCTTGGCCGTGCCGCGCAACCGCGCGCGCCCGCGTTCCAGCCAGAGGGCATTGTCGCACAGGCCGGTCACGGCCCCAAGGTCGTGGCTGACGAAAATCAACGTTCCGTTTTCGCGGAACTTGCGCAGGAACCGCATGCATTTCTGGGTGAAGTATGCATCACCCACCGCCAGCGCCTCGTCGATGGCAAGGATGTCGGCGTCCACATGCGCGATCACGGCAAAGGCCAGCCGCACGAACATGCCGCTGGAATAGGTCTTGACCGGCTGTTCGATGAAATCGCCGATATCCGCAAAGGCGGCAATGGCGTCGAAGCGGGCGTCGGTCTCCTCCTTGCCGAGGCCGTAGAGCGAGGTGGCCATATAAACATTTTCACGCCCGGTGAATTCGGGATTGAATCCGCTGCCAAGCTCCAGCAGCGCCGCGACGCGGCCTTTGGTTTCCACCGTGCCCGCGCTGGGGCAGACCGTGCCGCAGATGATCTGCAAAAGCGTGGATTTGCCGCTGCCGTTACGCCCGATAATGCCGAAGGTCTCGCCCCTTGGCACCTCGAAAGACACGTCTTTCAGGGCCCAGAACTCCTGAAAATAGGTTTTCGGCTTCCGCAAGGCCAGGCGTTGCAGGCGGGGAAGCACGAACTGCTTCAGCCGGTCCTGCGGCCGGCCATAGATGTGATAGCATTTGCCAAGATTGTCGACGCGAATGGCGGCTTCAGAGGACATCGGCAAATCCCTTCCGCGTCTTTTGAAACCAGGCGAAGCCGGACCAGGCGATCAGCAGGGAAACAGCAAGGCCCGCGCTCCAGTAAACAGGATCGGGCGCCTGTCCATGGATCATCACCCCGCGCACCTGCTCCAGAATGGAAGTGAGCGGGTTAACGTGAAGCAGGGTCTGGTAACCCGGCGGCAGGGCCGAAACCGGGTAGAAAATCGGCGAAAGAAAAAGCAGCATGGATGTCAGAATCGTCGCCACTTCCGCGACGTCGCGCAGAAAAACGCCCAGCGAGGCCAAAAACCATGTTACCCCCAGCGTCATCAGCGCCAGCGGCAGAATGACCAATGGAAAAAGCAGGATCGACAGGGGCGGCACACCAAAGCAAAGCAGGTAGAAAACCAGCCAGACGCCAAGATTAACCACCATCTGAAAACCCGCCGCACCCATCGCCACGAAAGACAGCACTTCCAGGGGAAAGACGACCTTCTTGACGTAGTTCACATTGGCGACAATCAGCTTCGGGGCGCGCGTTATGCATTCCGAGAAAAAGTTAAAGACCAGCAGCCCGGCAAACAGCGCCAGCGCGAAGCCAAGACGGGATTCGTCGCCCCCCCCCCAGCGCGCCTTGAAAACCACGCTAAAGACAAAAGTATAAACCGCCAGCATGAGCACCGGGTTGAAAAACGACCAGGCCACGCCCAACACCGAGCCCCGGTAGCGGCTTAAAATTTCCCTTTTGGTCAGCGTGCCAACGAGATGGCGGTTGCGCCAAAAGCTGGCGGTGATTTCAAGCGGCGAAGTGGAAAAATCGCGCATCAAAAAAATCCTGTCGTTGGCATGTTGTCCGGCATCAAGGGGAAAGCCGTGAAAAAGGCCCTCCCGGCGGGCCCGCGCATGCCGTCCGAAAAATACTCTCTCGTGAAGGGAATGCAACTCTTTGCCGCAAAGCCGCGGGAAACAGGAATCGAAGGGCTTTCACTGGCATGGCATGAATATATTTCCCCTCCCCTTGAGGGAGGGGGATGCGGCTTCTATTCCCCTCCCTCTGGGAGGGGTTAGGGGAGGGATATCGAAAAGGGTCGGGAGGGTCACAAGGGTCCATAGGGTCAAAGACCCTCTTGACCCTTGCGACCCTTTATGACCCTCAGTTATCCCTCCCCCTTCCCCCTCTCCGCCTCCGCTCTGCGAGCTTCGGCGGACGAGCTTTCTTCAAGGACCCGCCGTAGCTTTAGCGAAGGCGGGCCAAAGGGAGGGG
>JANQEX010000033.1 GCA_028278105.1 Alphaproteobacteria bacterium
GGGGCAGGCTCCAGCCGAGGGTCCAGCATGAAGCCGGAGGCTTCATGCAACCGCCTTCGGCGGTTGCTGGATTCCGGCTTTCGCCGGAATGAGCAGTTATCTGTTTGGTTTGATTCATTTCTAATTGAGTTCAGACCCTAGTCTTTTCAACGACTTGAGTTTAATTGTCCATTGAACCTAGCCCTGCGGCAGGACGGATGCTCAAAACGGATGCCCGTGAATCGTATTTGTCGTATCTGGGGCCGGAAGAAAGACCGTAAGTAATACGTGCAAATGCATTTTTTTGGCGCATTGAGATGCTTGAAGGCAACACGAGAAGTTTTGAAATCATTTTAAATTACTGCTGCGCGCCATTGCAGAACCTGCCATGGGCGGAGCGCGCCCTTGTTATGGTGCGTTCTGATGAATATGCCGCCCTTCTTTTGTCAAGGCATGGGAACAGGCTTGAATCCTATTCAACGCATGGTGCGGAAAATGAGCGCCGGAATGCCGGAGGGCGGTACAGCATTCGTATTTTAGAAAACCTCCTGACAAAGAGTTCCAACTCACTGCCCGAAGCTTTGGCTCAGTTTGGACGTCATCATTATCTGGAACTCGGCGAGCGGGATTTCGGACCCGCCATTCAGGTGCCTTCCCTCGAAGCAATCGGCTTGGCCGTCCATTGGATAAGAGATGCCGCGCGCGACAAGCGCGTCGCAGGCAAGGCCGATGATTGCGTTAGCCTACAGAATCGGCTCGCGGCCCATTTTGTCCATTTGCTTGACGAGCATATGGGATTGGAGACCGGCGTTGTCTGGCATGCGTCTCAACGCGCCACGGCGGGCCGTGAGGTAGGGTTCGTATGCCCGCCAGAAATATTGAAGCTCAAACCATTGCGCGGAAAATCTCATTATAGACGCGGATGTCAGGAGTATTTGAATCTGCAAGCGTCTAACTGAGGCGTTGTTCCGCCTGTTGCTCCCCCTTCATCGCGTCTTCGGCCGCGCGGAGAAGGGCGCGGGCCTTGGCCCGGCTTTCATTATATTCGGAGAGCGGGTCGCTGTCGGCCACCACGCCGCCGCCCGCCTGGACATGCATCACGCCGTCTTTCACAATCGCGGTGCGCAGCGCGATGCAGGTGTCCAGCGCGCCGTTCGCGCCGATATAGCCGATGGCCCCCGCATAGGGACCGCGCCGCTCGGCTTCCAGCTCGTCGATGATTTCCATCGCGCGCACCTTGGGCGCGCCGGAGACCGTTCCCGCCGGAAACCCGGCAAACAGCGCATCCAGCGCGCCATGACGCGGGTCGATCTGTCCCTCAACATTCGAGACGATATGCATGACATGCGAATAAAGCTCGATCACAAACTGCTCGGTCACCTTCACGCTGCCGATTTCCGCCACGCGGCCCAGATCGTTGCGGCCAAGGTCCAGCAGCATCAGATGCTCGGCGCGCTCCTTGGGATCGGCCAGGAGGTCCGCCGAAAGCTCGGCGTCGCCGCGGTTGCCCGCGCCGCGGGGACGGGTGCCCGCGATGGGGCGGATGGTTACCTTGCCGTCGCGCAGGCGCACCAGTATTTCGGGGCTGGAGCCGACAAGCTGGAACCCGCCGAAATCAAGAAAGTACAGGAAAGGCGAGGGATTCAGCCGCCGCAGGCTGCGGTAGAGCGCGAAAGGCGGCAGGGGAAAGGGCACGGAAAAGCGCTGCGACAGAACCACCTGAAAAATATCTCCGGCAAGAATATATTCCTTGGCCGCGTTTACCATGGCGCAGAACCGGTCCTGCGCGGTGTTGGAGCGCACGGATTTTTCAAAATCAACATTCACGGGCGACGGCGGAGCAGGCAAGGCGGGCAGGGGACCGGACAGGCGCGTCACCGCATCGTCCAGAACCGCTTTGGCGCGGGCGAGCGCCGCCTCCGCCGTGACGTCCTTCCGCGGATAAACGGGTGTGATGAGCGTGACGCGGTTTTCGATTGAATCAAACACCGCGATCAGGCCGGGGCGCATCAGAATGGCGTCGTCAAGGTTCAGCGCGTCGGGCCGGGTGTCGGGAATGCGCTCGACAAGGCGCACCATGTCATAGCCAAGATAACCGAACAAACCGGCGCTGGTCGGAATGGGCGGAAAATCTTCCGGCAGATCAATGGCGCTTTCGGCCACCAATGCGCGCAGGGATTCCAGCGGGCCTTTGGGGTCCTTGTCGAATGCGTCCGCGTGCGCCGCCGCGTTGCGGTTGATGAAGGCCTCGCCCCGTTTGCAGGTCCAGATCAGGTCGGGCCGCGCGCCGACGAAGGAATAACGGTCCTTGCGTGTGCCGCTGACCACCGATTCAAGAATAAAGCTGTAAGGCTCGCCGCCCGCCAGCTTCAGATAGGCGGCAATCGGCGTTTCAAGGTCGCTGAGGATGCGGGTCCACGCCACCTGCGCCTTGCCGCGCCGGTAGGCGGTTGTAAAGGTGTCGGAATTGGGAAGAAAGGACGCCATGAATAAATTTTGGCCTGATGCCTGAGATCTAGGTTCAACGGACAATTACCAACACGAACATTCCCGCGAAAGCGGGAATCCCATTTATCTTCAAAAACAAACTGGATTCCGGGTCGCGGTTGCTGCGCAACCTTGCCCGGAATGTTCATTTAGTCTTTTTAATGATTTAAGTTCAATTGTCCATTGGCCCTAATTATCTTCCGCCGCCATGCGTTCCAGCGTTTTCTGGTCGATTTCCACCGGCCAGGCGGTGCGCAGGGCGTTGTCGAATTCATCCAGGTGCAGGCCGAGCCATTCGCGCTCCAGCCTTCCGCGCGTGGCGGCTTTTTGTTTTTCCGCTTCGGCTTTTTTGGCCGGGATGATGTTTTTCACCCGCAGAACAACCTCGCCCCCATTGGCGGTGGTGATAACGGCCGTCCCGCCCTTGTCAAGATTGAAGATGGGCGTCAGTGTTTCACGTGGAACACCGGCTTTTTCCCATTCATCAAAGCGGAAAGGCCTTGTGACCGCTTTCCCGACGCCCCGCCCGGAAATTTTTGAGAGCGGCGCGCCTTTTTTCAGCTTTTCGGCGATTTCTTTGGAAAGTTCGGCCGCCTTTTTTGCGCGCGCGTCCTTTTGCCAGTCGGCCTTCACCCTGTCCTGCACGTCCTCGAAAGGCTGGGTTTTGCGTGGCGTCACCGTGTCGGTGCGCACGAGCAGATAGCCGCCGTCCTTGTCTTCCATGAGGGGCGAGATTTCGCCCTCGTTCTGCTGGAAGGCGGTTTTCAGGATGCCGGCGGGAATGTCCTTGTCGTCCTCGGCGCGGGTGTCCTCCTTTTCCAGCTTGAGGCCGAAGGAGGAGGCGATCTCCTCCAGCGGCTCGCCGCCGGCCAGCATGTCGTCGATCTTGTTGGCGGTCTGCACCAGGCTGTCGATGGCGCGCTCGGCCTGCAACCGGACGCGAAGCTTGTCCTTGACCTCGTCGAAGCTTGAGCGGTGCGCCGGCATGATTTTTTCAATCGTGAACACATGCCAGCCCAGCGAAGTCTGCACCGGTCCGCTGATTTCGCCCACGCCTTTGCCAAACACGGCCTCGGCCAGCGTTTCCGGCAGGTTCTGGCGGGCGAGGTCTTCAAGGTTGTTCGATTGCAGGCCAAGCGTTTTGGCGGCGCGGGAAAGCCCGCCTTCCTTCCGCGCGGCTTCAACCAGTTCTTGCGCCTTGGCTTCGGATTCCAGAACAACCTGCGTCATGTTGCGGGACTCCGGGCGGTCGAACCGGTCGCGGTCCTGTTCATAGGCGTTGCGGATATCCTCGTCGCCGACCTTGATTCCCTTGCCGGTATCGGCGGGGGTGAGGCGCAGGACCGTGAAGCCGCGGCGCTCCGGCGTTTGGTATTCGCCCGAATGCGCGGCATACCAGGCGGAAAGATCATTATCGTTGGGCCGGGGTGCGGGCAATGCATCGGGATCAATGCGCACGATCTCGGCCACCCGTTGCTGCGCGTCCGCGCCGGCAAAGGCCTCGACCGCCGCGTCGGGGATCACAAGGGGCATGGACAGCGCCCTTGCCAGAATATTGCGCGACAGCACCTGCCGTTGCGCGGCCAGAAAGGAAGCCTCGTTCATGCCCTGGCTCGCCAGAACGCGCTCGAACATCTGGCGGTTGAAGCTGCCGTCGGCGTTGCGCAGTTCCGGCGTTTTTTCCAGGCTGGCGATGATCGGCGCGTCGCCGACAAGCAGCCCCAGCCTGCCGATTTCAAGATTGGTGGCGGTGTTTGACACAAGCTCGTCCAGCGCGCGTTGCATCATGCCGGTGGCCCGCGCCTGCCGCGTGGTGAATTCCGGGCCCAGCACGGCGCGGAGCTGCGCCACGTCTTTTTCGAATTCGCGCTGAAGGACCAGAGGCGGAATCTTTGCGCCGCCGACCTTGGCGACCCATTCGGCCTGCCGACCGCCGCGGAAAATGTCGCCAATGCCCCAGACGCCGAAGCTGAGGACCAGCAGCAGAAGCAGGCCGATGGAAAGGATGGATTTTATTTTATCACGAAGCCGTTGCAGCATGGGGATAGCAAAGAAAAAGGGTTAACAAGAGGGATGGAAAACACCTTGCGCCATTGCGAGGGAGCTTTGCACCCGAAGCAATCCAGAGCAGGAATATTAACTGGATTGCTTCGTCGCCGCGCTCCTCGCAATGACAGAAGAGGCCGGGAAAACGACCTTAACATGACGCAAACAGGAACGGGGGACAAGCGCCCGTTTTCCCTTGCGAATTTTTTCGGCAGGAGGGATGTTTCTGTCGTTTGGTTTATCCACCCTCCGCCCGGTGGGGGCGAGCGAGACGTGATCGACAAGGATATTTGCAGATGCCCACTTTGCCCAAATTCGTCGCCGGGAACTGGAAAATGCACGGTCTTCCCGAAGAGGGACGGGCGCTGGCCCGCGCGCTTGTCCAGGCGGGAGCCGGGAAAAAGGGCGTGGAGGTGGTGGTGTGCCCGCCGCTGACCTCGCTGGCTCCCGTGGCGCGGGAACTGGCCGGGAGCGGCATCGCCGTCGGCGCGCAGGACTGCTCGCCGCAGGATCAGGGCGCCTATACCGGCGATGTGTCGGCCCGCATGCTGAAAGCGGCGGGATGCGGCCATGTGATCGTCGGCCATTCCGAACGGCGTGATTGTCATCATGAGGGTGACAGTCTGGTCTGCGCCAAAATGACGGCGGCGCACAAGGCGGGGCTCTCGGTTATTCTGTGCGTGGGCGAGAAAGATCCGAAAATGGAAAACGAGCTTCGCAACGAGGTCGTCCGCATCCAGCTTGCCAATTCGCTGGCGGCGTCGGCCAGGGCCGGGAATACCGTGATCGCCTATGAGCCGGTCTGGGCGATTGGCAGCGGCCTGACTCCCACGGCGGAGCAGATTTCAGGAACCCATAGGGCCATTCGGGCCTGTCTGCCGCCACGGCTTGACGGTGCGCGCATCATTTACGGCGGCTCGGTCAAGCCCGATAACGCGGCCGGTATTCTGCGACTGCAAGATGTGAACGGCGCGCTCCCCGGCGGCGCGTCGCTGAAGGCGGAAAGTTTTCTGAAAATCATTGAGGCGGCGGGGTAATTAGGGTCTGGACTCAGTTAAGCAGGTTTTTCATTCAAAAAAACAACTGCTCACCCTGGCCCCGGCTTTCGCCGGGGTAAACTCCAGCCGGGGTCCAGCATGTTGCCTTCGGCAACATGCAACCGCCTTCGGCGGTTGCTGGATTCCGGCATGCGCCGGAATGAGCAGCTATCTGTTTGGTTTGATTCATTTCTGATTGAACCCAGACCCTAAATAAGTTTCTTCAGCTTCTCGATTCTTTGCGACGGCATGTCCATGATGAAATTGGTGATGCTTTCACGGCTGACGGGGTGTGACCAGTTGGGTTCAAGGTCGCACAAGGGATAGAGGACGAAAGCCCGGTCATGCATGCGGGGATGCGGCAGGGTCAGCTCCGGCGTTTCCATCACCTGCCCGTGGTAGTCGATCAGGTCAAGATCAAGCGTGCGGGGTTCGTTGCGCGCATGCGCGCCGCCGCGGATACGCCCAAAGCGGGTCTCAATTTTTCCCAGCGTCTCCAGAAGCTCCCGCGGCTTTTGAACGGTGGCGATCTCAACCACCATGTTCATGAACCATGGCTGGCTTGATTCCGGGATGGGCGCGCTGCGGTAAAGGGGAGACATGCGCAGCAGCTTGAGCCCGTATTCGGGAAAACGGGCCATGGCGGCGCGAAGGGTTTCCTCCGGCGTGCCGGCGGCGCTTGGCAGATTCCCTCCCATGCCGATAAAAATCATGGCCGTCCTTTTTGTTTTCCGGTCATTTTGCGCTTTGCCACCCTCCGGCAATATAAGCCGACCGGGCAACGCGGACGCAATAAAAGGATTCGTGAAAGATACTTCCTTGTTAAAAATTCCGGCAGTGTCTCAGTTTGAAAAACATCATGCCCGCGAAGGCGGGCATCCCATTGTTTTCAATTAAATGGGACCCCTGCCGGAGCCTGTCCCCGCCCCCGCTTCCCCGCTACACCTTCGGCTACGCAGGGCGAGCTTGCAAAATGGCCCGGCGTAGCTTTAGCGAAGACGGGTCGCGGGGGTAAACTCCAGCGGGGGCGGGCATGTTTGCCGAGAGGTCAAACTGACCCACCACCAAAATTCCGCCGGAGACATTTCACCGTGTTCCCGCATTTCCATGAATCGCCAATGGCGAGACAGGACGGCATCGTATATGATGTGCATATCTCCGGTTAACGCCCGTCATTCGCCCGCATGACCGTTTTCCCTTCCCGCATCGAACACGGACTGCCGCTCGCCGAAAAGCTGCGCCTTGTGCCTTGGGGCTTTGTGCTGGTGGTGACGCTGCTCTCCCTGCTGGGCGTGGTCATGCTCTACTCGGCGGGAGGAGCAAGCTGGCAGCCCTGGGCGGCGACGCAACTTGCCCGCGTCATTCCCGGCCTTGTCCTCATGCTGGGGATCGGCCTTGTTCCGCTTCGCCTTTGGTACCGTTCCGGCTTCTGGCTCTATGGCGCCGTGTTTCTTCTGCTTCTGGGCGTGGCGGTGGCCGGGCATACGGGCATGGGCGCCAAGCGCTGGATCCGCATGGGATTCTTCGTGCTGCAACCGTCGGAATACATGAAAATCGCGCTGGCGCTGGTGCTGGCGCGGTATTTCCACAACCTGACTTTCGAGCAGATGGCGAACCCCTTGCGGCTTCTCCTGCCCGCCATGCTGGTGATCGTTCCGGCAGGCCTGATCCTTCTGCAACCCAATCTTGGCACCGCCACGCTGCTGGTCCTCGTGGCCGCGACGATGTTTTTTCTGGCGGGCATGCGCTGGTGGCAGATCCTGCCGCTTGCCGGCGCGGTTCCTTTTATCTTCGATTTCGGCTGGAAATATTTGCACGACTACCAGAAAAAGCGTCTGCTGGCTTTTTTCAATCCTGAGCAGGATCCGCTTGGCTCCGGTTACAATATTATTCAATCGAAAATTGCGCTGGGGTCGGGCGGGCTGTTCGGCAAGGGCTTCGCCATGGGCACGCAAAGCCAGCTTCATTTTCTTCCCGAAAAGCACACGGACTTCATTTTCGTGGTGCTGGCCGAAGAGCTGGGCCTGACCGGCGCCGCGCTCACGTTATTTCTTTTCATGGTTCTGATTGTTTTCGGCGCCATCATCAGCCTGAACGCGCGGCGCCAGTTCGGCCGGCTTCTGGGCCTCGGCCTGACGGCCGCCCTGTTCCTTTATGTTCTGACCAACATCGCCATGGTGACGGGGCTGATTCCCGTGGTGGGCATCCCCTTGCCGTTTGTTTCCTATGGCGGAAGCATGATGCTGGCCTTTTATATCGCCTGCGGCCTGCTTATCAGTATCGCCGTCCACAGGGAGGACCCCCTGCCCCTGCCCAAAAACCACTAACCCCCTTGCTCATCCTTAACGATAGTTTAGCATTTCCCTTTCATCCTTTCTGTCCTGCCCCTGACCGCCCCCGCATGACCGAAGCCACGGAAACACCCTTGCCGCCGCAGCCTGAGCGGCCGCTGCTTGACCGGTTGCTGCTTTGGGTTGCCTGTCCGGGCCTGTTCGCCGCCACCATCTGGTTTTTCATCCGCGCCGCGTCGCTGGGCGCGGCGGCGTCGGCCGATCCGGCCGCCTTTGCCGGCGCCCTTGGCCTTGCCGCGACTTCCGCCGGATTTTTGGTGGTGTGCGCGAGTCTGTGCGCGGCGCGCCATGCCGCCTTCGCCGCCGCGCGCCGCGCGCTGGTCAAGCAAACCGGGTTGCAGCGCCGCGCCGCCTATTTCGAGGAAATGCTGCGCCTGATCGTCGACAATATCCCGAACGTGCTTTTCATCAGCGACCGCGACGGACGCCTGTGGTTCGCCAACCGCGAAACCGTGCAGCCCGCCGACCGCCCGATTGACTCGTTTATCGGCAAAACGCTGGACCGTCTTTTTCCCACGCGCGAAGCGGAACTGCTGATGCACCGCATCCGGCAGGCGCAGGCCGCCGGACGGCCCGTCGTGACCATGGACCGCCGGGACGAAACCGCCGGGCCGCGCTATATGGAAACCTACCATATTCCCCTGCCCGACACGTCGGACCTGCACCATACCGTTCTGGTGACGCAAAGGGACATTACGTCGGTGATTGTCGAGCGTGAGCGGCAGGAGCAGGTTTTCCGCCAGCTTGTCGATGTGCTGATCGCGGTGATCGACCGCCGCGACCCCTACGCCGCCGGACATTCGCTGCGGGTGGGCACGCTTGCGGCCGACCTGGCGCAAAACCTTGACATGAACGACGAGGACGTCGAAACGTGCCGCATCGCCGGCGCGCTGATGAATCTTGGCAAGATCATGGTGCCGCGGCGCATTCTGGTCAAAACCTCGGCGCTTGATCCGGGCGAACTCAAGCTGGTGCGCAAATCCATCCTTGCCTCGGCGGATATTCTGTCGCTGATAAGCTTTCCGGTTCCCATCATTCCCGTTCTGCGGCAGGTGCTGGAGCGTTTCGACGGCAGCGGCGCGCCCGAAGGCCGCAAGGGCGAGAATATTTTATTGCCGGCGCGCATCGTGTCCTTGTGCAATGCCTTTGTCGCCCTGGTCAGCCCCCGCGCCCATCGCGCCGGGCTTTCGGCGGAAGAAGCCCTGGCCATATTGCAAAAGGATTCCGGAAAGGCTTTCGATCCCAAACTGGTCCATGCGCTTGACGGGCTGCTGAAGAACGCGCCGGAACTGAGCGAAAGCCTCGCGCGCCCCACGCCGGAAGCGCTGGCAGTCGTGCCGGAAAATATTGTTGTGTAATTGGGCCCTTTTCAAAGGTCTCTTCCCTTGGCTTGGCAAAACCGGTTCGCCGTCATTGCGAGCCCTGCCGTGGCGGGGCGAAGCAATCCAGGATTTGATATATCAGGCGTCCCCGCGACCCGTCTTCGCTAAAGCTACGCCGGGCCTGTTTGCAAGCTTGCCCTGCGAAACCGAAGGCGAAGCAGGGAAGCGGGGACCCAGTTTGTTTAAAATAAAACTAGGCCCCCGCTTTCGCGGGGGCGCCTGAGTTTGTGGTGACTACCGGGTCCGGCCCATCCGCCTCCGCAGGCTTCGGCGCGACGGGTACGCCAAGACCTCGGCGGTGCCGCAAGGCGAAGCCGGGCGCGGGGACGCCTGATAATACCAAATCTTGGATTGTTTCATTCCGCTTTCAGCGCAGCTCATAGATGACGCCCGTAGAAAACGCTTTACATAAACCCGTCTTTCTTATCCTCTGCAACCGACCATGTCCGTTAAAAATCCCCGCATCATCGGCGCCGTGAACGGTATCGGCCTGTGGACTCTCGCCCGCAAGGAAACCGAGCGGTTTCTGGTGGTGTCCGCGCAAACCATCCTGGCGCCGGTTCTGACCACGCTGCTCTACTATATTGTTTTCGACCTGGCCTTCGGCGGCGCGCGGCGGCAGGTGGAGGGGATTCCCTTCATGAATTTTCTGGCCCCCGGCCTCGTGATGATGTCGATTGCGCAGAACGCCTTCGCCAACACCTCAAGCTCCATCGTCATCTCGAAAGTGCAGGGCAACATTGTCGACGTGCTGATGGCTCCGCTCACCATTTTTGAATGGGCGGCGGGCTACATGCTGGGCGGCATCGCCCGCGGCCTCGCGGTGGGCGCGTGCTGCATTGCGGCGCTGGCGCTTTTCACCCCGCTTCCGGTTCACAGCCCCGGCATCGTGATCCTTTACGCCGTTCTGGGATCGGCCATGCTGGCGCTGCTGGGCATCATCGGCGGCGTCTGGGCCCAGAAATTCGACCATCTGGCCGCCGTCACCAATTTCGTCATCATGCCGGCCACCTTCCTTTCCGGCACGTTCTACACCACCAGCCAGTTGCCGCCTTTCTGGGCGTTTGTCTGCCACCTGAACCCGTTTTTCTACATGATCGACGGCTTTCGTTACGGCTTCACCGGCCTGGCCGACGGGCCCGTGGCCACGGGCGTGGCCGTCCTGGCCGGAACCAACGCGGCGCTTGCGGCTCTCAGCCTTTTCATGCTGCATTCAGGCTACAAGCTGAAATCGTAAGCAGGCGTTCCAATGATTTCCCCCGTCATGCCCGTCTACAAGCGGGCCGATCTTTCCTTTACCCATGGCGAAGGACCTTACCTGTTCGGCGCGGACGGCCGCCGCTATCTGGACTTCGCCGCCGGCATCGCCGTCAACGCCTTCGGCTACGCGCACCCCCATCTGGCCGGGGCGCTGACCGGCCAGGCGCAAAAAACCTGGCATGTTTCGAACATCTATCGCATCCCGGAAGGCGAGCGGCTGGCCCGGCGTCTTTGCGGGCTTTCCTTCGCCGACACGGTGTTTTTCACCAATTCGGGGCTTGAGGCCTTCGAATGCGCGGTGAAGGTGGTACGGAAATATTTCTCGGCCACCGGCCGGCCGGAGAAAACCCGCATCATTTGCTTTCAGGGCTGCTTCCACGGGCGCGGCATGACGGCGATTGCCGCCTCCAAAACCGAAAAGATGGCGGGCGGCTTCGGCCCGCTGATCGACATGTTCGATCAGGTTCCCTACAACGACCTCGCCGCGGTGGAAGCCGCCATCACCCCCGCCACCGCCGCCATCGCGCTGGAGCCGGTGCAGGGCGAAGGCGGCTTGCGCGTCGCCACGGACGCATTCATGAGAGGCCTGCGCGCCCTTTGCGACCGGCATGGATTGCTGCTGGTGGCCGACGAGATCCAGTGCGGGCTCGGCCGCACGGGCAGGAACTTCGCCTATGAATGGAGCGGCGCTTCGCCCGACGTGATGTGTCTGGCCAAGGCCCTGGGCAACGGCTTTCCGGTCGGGGCCTGCCTGGCCACGGAAAAGGCGGCGCAAGGCATGACCATCGGCACGCATGGCTCCACTTTCGGCGGCAATCCGCTGGCCATGGCCGTGGGCAACGCCGTGCTGGATCTCGTGGAAAAGCCTGAATTCCTGCCGCAGGTGCAACGCATGGGCGATTATTTCCGGCGCAGGCTGGAGGAGGTGCGGCGCGCGTTTCAGGGCGCGTTCGACGATCATCGCGGGCGCGGGCTGATGCAGGGCCTGCGCTGCGTTAACGCTGAACACCACCTCAGGCTTGTGGCGGCCCTGAGAGATGCCGGGCTTCTGTGCGTCGGCGCCTCGGATCAGGTGATCCGTTTCCTCCCGCCTCTCAATATCGAGGAAAAACATGTGGACGAGGCCGCCGCCTTGATGCACAAGATTATCGCTGAAACCATCTAGCCATTCGTGTCAATGCAACCGAGGGAAAATGCCTTGAACGAAGCAATAAATGAATCCCCCTCCCAAAGGGAGGGGGAAGGGGGAGGGTTCATGAGGATGTATTATTGGAAACGTCTCCTCTTATGGAAAAACTATCCCTCCCCAAACCCCTCCCAGGGGGAGGGGCTTTGAGTATGAGCGCCATGACCGACAGCCCGCGCCATTTTCTTGATCTTTCGTCTTTTTCCGAAGAGACGCTTTCGCGCCTGCTTGACCGCGCGGCGGAACTGAAGGCCACCCGCGCGCCGCGCGACGACCTGCGCGGCAAGACGCTGGCCCTGGTGTTCGAAAAGCCGTCCACCCGCACGCGCGTGTCGTTCGAGCTGGCCATGAAAGAGCTGGGCGGCTTCACCATCGTGCTTTCCGGAAAGGAAATGCAGCTTGGACACGGCGAAAGCCTGGGCGACACCGCGCGGGTGCTGGGCCGTTACGTGCACGCCGTCATGATCCGCACCTTCGACCATGCGCAGGTACAGGAATTCGCGCGCGGCGCGCCCATGCCCGTCATCAACGGCCTGACCAATTTTTCGCATCCCTGCCAGGTGATGGCCGACCTGCTGACGGTGAAGGAAAGGCTCGGCGCGCTGAAGGGCCGCCGCGTGGTCTGGATGGGCGACGGCGACAATAATGTTTTGACAAGCTGGATTCAGGCCGGAAAGATTTTCGGTTTCACCCTGACCGTCTGCTGCCCCAAAGAGCTGGCCCCGAAGCCGGCGGCGCTGGCCGGTCCCGTGACCGTGACGCATGAGCCGGGCGCGGGGCTGGAAGGAGCCGAGGCGGTTCTGACCGACACCTGGATTTCCATGCACAACGCGGACGCCGACCGCCGCCGCGCGCTGCTGGAACCCTACCGGGTGGATGAAGCGCGCATGAAGCAGGCGGGCGCGAACGCCATGTTCATGCATTGCCTGCCCGCCCATCGCGGCGAGGAAGTAACCGGCGCGGTGATGGACGGGCCCCAGTCCGCCGTCTGGGACGAGGCCGAAAACCGCCTCCACGCCCAAAAGGCGATCCTGCTGTGGTGCTTCGGAAAGCTGTAGGAATAAGGGTCAAAAAAAGGGTCATGAGGGTCGCAAGGGTCACGTTATTGTCTTGGCCCTATTGACCTTATTGACCCTTATGACCCTTTCGCCCCTCCTGACCCTTTCCGTTACGCTTTTGCTTCTTCACACCCTGCCCGTTCTGCTCTAGCTTCAAACATCCTCGACCCCCGACGGGAACGCCTCCATGAAAAACCCCGCCCTTCTTGCCCTGCCCTTGCTGGCGCTTGCCCTTTCCTCCTGCGGGACCATGGGCGATGCCTGGGACAGCGTTTTCGGCAGCGGCGACGGCGCGGCCGCCGCCTCCGGCCCCGCCAGCACCTCCGGCTGCCCGCAGGTGGCGGTGGTGCGCGACCTTTCCATCTACCAGAACCCGCCCGCGGCCGATGAAAAAACGCTCGTCATCAACGCGCGCATGGGCAATGTGCGCGGCGGCTGCATGGCCACGCCAAGCAGCGTCAGCGTGGAATCGATGATCGACGTGGTGGCGCTGCGCGGCATGCGATCCGCCTCCACCCGCGCCAGCCTGCCTTTCTTTGTCTCCGTGCTGAACGCGAAGGACAACGTCATCGACAAGAAAGTTTATGAAATCCCCGTCGATTTCGAAAACGGCGCGTACCAGGTGCGGCTTTCCAGCCCCATTCGCGCGCAGTATGACCTCAAGCCGGGCGAAGACGGCTCCGCCTATCGCGTGCTGATCGGCTTTCACCTGAATTCGCGGCAGGTCAATGCAAACGCCAAATTCTTCGCGTCCATGCCGGGAGCCGCCGCGCCCGCCGCGCAATAGTTTTTGGGAAATATTGTTTTATGGCCGATCGTCCGCCTGAATTTCGCACCACGCTCTATGACTGGCACCTGGCGCAGGGCGGAAAAATGATGCCCTTCGCCGGATTCAGCCTGCCGGTCCAGTACCCCGACGGCATCATCGCCGAGCATCTGCACGCGCGGTCGGCCGCCGCGCTGTTCGACGTGTCGCATATGGGCCAGATGGTGCTGCGCGGCCGGGAAAGCTGGAAAAAATTCGCGCGCCTTGTTCCCGGCGACGTGCCGGGCCTGAAGCCCTGGCAGATGCGCTATAGCTGCCTGCTGAACGAATGGGGCGGCGTGGTGGACGACATCATGATCGTCCGCCCCGACGCCGGCGACGATCTGTGGCTGATCGTCAACGCCGCGCGCCGCGCGGCCGACACGGCGCTGATCGGCACGGTGGTTCCGCCCGAACAGGTCGAGATGGCCGCGCGCGACCTGGTCGCCCTGCAAGGGCCGAAGGCGGCGCGGGTGCTGGTGGCCTATACCGAGGCCGCGCGCGCGCTTTCTTTCATGCAGGCGACCTGGACCGAAATCCACGGCATTCCGGCGCTGCTGATGCGCTCCGGCTATACCGGCGAGGACGGGTTTGAAATCTCGGTCGAGCCGCGGCATACGCTGGAGCTGACCGGCGTCCTGATGCGCCATCCCGACGTGAAGCCCGCGGGCCTCGGCGCGCGCGACACGCTGCGCCTTGAAGCGGGGCTTTGCCTTTACGGCCACGAGCTGGACGAAAAAATCACGCCCGTCGAGGCCGGGCTTTCCTGGCTGATCAGCCGTCCGCGGCTGGCGCGGGGCGAATTCGCCGGCGCGTCCATTATCGAGGCGCAAATCCTCAACCCGCCCGAACGCCTGCGCGTCGGCCTCGTGGTGGACGGGCGCGCGCCCGCCCGCGAAGGCTGCGAAATCCAGGAGCCCGGCAAAAACCGTCCCGTTGGCGTGGTCACCAGCGGCACGTTCAGCCCCACGCTGAACCACCCCATCGCCATGGGCTATGTGGAACCGGCTTTCGCCGATCCCGACCAGCCGCTGAACCTGATGGTGCGCGGCCGGCCCGTGCCCGCCAGGGTCACGCCCCTGCCCTTTGTCTCCCACCGTTACGAAAAACAGAAAAAGCAAAACTGAAGGAACGCGCCATGACCCGCAAATACACCAGGGATCACGAATGGATCAGGACCGACGGCGTCCGGGCCACGGTCGGCATTACCGATTTCGCCCAGCATGCCCTTGGCGACATCGTGTTCGTCGAGCTGCCCGAAATCGGCAGGAAACTTGAAAAAGGCAAGGAAGCGGCGGTGGTGGAATCCGTCAAGGCCGCGTCGGACGTATTCGCGCCGGTTTCCGGCGAGGTGGTGGACGTCAACGCCGCGCTGAAAGACGATCCCGCGCGGGTCAATTCGAGCCCGGAGGACGAGGGCTGGTTCTTCAAGCTGAAAATCAGCGATGCGTCCGAGCTTGACGGCCTCATGGACGCCGAAGCCTACAAGCAGCACACGGGGGATTGATTCCAGCTTCTCAAAAGACGCTAGGTTCAATGGACAATGACCAACACGAACATTCCCGCCCCCGCTTGCGCGGGGGCAGGCTCCAGCGGGAATCCCATTTATCTTCAAAAACAAACGGGATTCCGGGTCGCGGTTGCTGCGCAACCTTGCCCGGAATGTTCGTTTAGTCTTTTCAATGACTTGAGTTTAATTGTCCATTGAACCTAATATTCCTCTCCCCCTTCCCTTCGTTTCTGACCTCTGATCTCTGACCTCTGATTTCTGAATGCGCTACCTTCCCCTCACCGATCACGACCGCAAGCAGATGCTGGACGCCATCGGCGCGAAAAGCGTCGATGACCTGTTCCGCGATGTTCCGGCAGAAGCCCGCCTGCCGGGCCCCATCCCGTCCCTTCCGCCGCACCGGGGCGAAATGGAAGTCGAACGGCACATGGCGGCGCTGGCGGCGAAAAACCTCGCCGCGGACGCAGCGCCTTTCTTCTGCGGCGCGGGCGCCTACCGGCATCATGTTCCGGCGGCGGTGGACCAGCTTTTGCTGCGCGGCGAATTCCTGACTTCCTACACGCCTTATCAGCCCGAAGTCAGCCAGGGCACGCTGCAATTCCTGTTCGAGTTCCAGACGCAAGTGGCGCTGCTGACGGGCATGGATGTCGCCAACGCCTCGATGTATGACGGCTCCACCGCCGCGGCCGAGGCCGTGGCGATGGCGGCGCGCCTGACACGGCGGGGCAAGGCCGTTCTTTCGGGCGGGCTGCACCCGCATTACCGCGAGGTCATCAAAACCCACGCCGCGCTGGGCGCGTTTGAAGCGGCCGCCCTGCCTCCTTCCATCCTGAACGCCGAAAATCCCGTCCACTCCATTGATGATGCCACCGCCTGCGTCGTGATGCAGAACCCTGATGTCTTCGGGCAGGCGCAGGATCTTTCGCCGCTTGCCGAAGCCTGCCACGCCAAGGGCGCGCTTTTGATCGTGGTGGTGACGGAGGCCGTTTCGCTTGGCCTGTTGCCTTCGCCGGGCGGCATGGGGGCCGATATTGTCGTGGGCGAAGGCCAGTCGCTTGGCAACGGGTTGAATTTCGGTGGGCCGTATCTGGGCCTTTTCGCCACGCGCGGGACATATCTCCGCCAGATGCCGGGGCGGCTTTGCGGCATGACCGGGGACGTGGACGGGCGGCGCGGCTTTGTCCTCACCCTCGCCACGCGTGAGCAGCACATCCGCCGCGAGAAGGCCACCAGCAACATCTGCACCAGCTCGGTTCTCTGCGCGCTGGGCTTTTCCATGCATCTGACCCTGCTGGGCGAGGACGGATTCAGGAAGCTCGCGGCCCTCAACCATGCCAGGGCCTGCGCGGCCGCCGGAATTCTGGAAAAGATTCCGGGCGTCACGCTTTTGAACAAAAGCTTCTTCAACGAATTCACGCTTGATCTTGGCCGTCCGGCCGCTCCCGTCGTGGAGGCGCTGGCGCAAAAGAAAATCCTGGCGGGCGTGCCTTTCGCGCGGCTTGATCCCGGCCATGCGCCCGCCACGAATCTTCTGCTTCTGGCGTTCACCGAACTGACGCGGGATGAGGATATCGAACGCCTCGCCGCCGCCCTTGCCGTGGAGATTGCGTCATGAGCGGCATGATCCAGGAAGAACCGCTGATTTTCGAAAGAAGCGCGGACGGCCGCAGCGGCGTCGACCTGCCCGCCCCGCCCCCGCACGCGCCCCGCCTTGGACAACTCAAGCCGCGCGCGGACATAGGCCTGCCGAACCTGAGCGAGCCGGAGATGGTGCGGCATTATACCCGGTTGTCGCGGCAGAATTTCGGGATCGACAGCGTCTTCTACCCGCTCGGCTCCTGCACCATGAAGCACAACCCGCGCCTGAACGAGAAAACGGCGCGGCTGCCCGGCTTTGCCGATATCCACCCGCTGCAACCGGTCTCGACGGTGCAAGGCGCGCTGGAGGCGATGGAGCAGTTGTCCGGCTGGCTGCTGACGCTCACCGGCATGGCGGCGGTCACGCTCACGCCCGCCGCGGGCGCGCATGGCGAGTTCTGCGGCATGAGCGCGATCAAGGCGGCGCTCACGGCCCGTGGCGAGGCCCGCGGGAAAGTGCTGGTTCCGGAATCCGCCCACGGCACCAATCCGGCCACGGCGGCGGCGCTGGGCTTCGAGGTTGTCGCCATCCCCGCCCGCGCCGACGGCCGGGTCGACGCATCGGACGTCGCGCAAAGGCTTGACGAAAACACCGCCGCCATCATGCTCACCAACCCCAACACCTGCGGTCTGTTCGAGGGCGACACCTGCGCCATCGCCGCGGCGGTGCATGAGGCGGGCGCGTATTTTTATGGCGACGGCGCGAATTACAATGCGCTGGTTGGGCGCGTGAGGCCGGCCGATCTTGGCATGGACGTCATGCATATCAACCTGCATAAAACCTTCTCCACGCCGCATGGCGGCGGCGGGCCGGGAAGCGGTCCGGTTGTGTTTTCGGAGCGCCTCGCCGCTTTCGTGCCCGTGCCTTACGTGACGCGCGCGGGCGAAAGGCTGGCTCTGGTTGAAGACGACGACGCCGCGCGAAAAGACGGCGTCACGAGCCTTGGACGCCTGCGCGCCTTTCACGGGCAGATGGGCATGTTCGTCCGGGCCCTTACGTACATGCTCAGCCATGGCGGCGACGGGCTGTATCAGGTTTCCGGCGACGCGGTGCTGAACGCCAATTACATCCTCGCCCGGCTGAAGGACGTGATGAGCGCGCCCTATCCCGGCCCCTGCATGCATGAAGCCCTGTTCGACGATACGTTTCTCAAGGACACGGGCGTGACCACGCTGGACATCGCCAAGGCGCTTCTGGACGCCGGCTTTCACCCCATGACCATGTATTTCCCGCTGGTGGCGCCGGGCGCGTTCCTGATCGAGCCCACCGAAACCGAAAGCCGCGAGACGCTGGACGAATTCATCGAAGCGCTGCGCGATCTTGCCGCGAAAGCCAGGGCGGGCGAAAAGGACTGGTTCGCGGGCGCGCCCTATTCCACCCCCCGCCGCCGGCTTGACGAAGTCAGGGCCGCCCGCAACCCGGTGCTGCGGTGGAAAAAAGGCGCGTGATTTTGATTCACCGTCATGGATTTTTCTACTATCATAAGCGCATGAACACCGGGCAAGCCCTGGCGATCCTTCGCCGCCACGAAAAAGACCTGCGCGCGCGCGGCGTTAGCCGCGTGGCGGTTTTTGGCTCTGTCGCGCGAGATGAGAGCGGCCCGGCCAGCGATCTGGACATCATGATCGAAACGGATCCCGATGCCCATATCACGGTTTTTGATTATGCCGGGCTCAAGGAATACATCGCGGGACTTTTCGACATTCCGGTCGACGTGACCCTGCAAGACGGGCTAAAGCCCTTTATCCACGCGGCCGCCACGACCGACGCCGTCTATGCCTTTTGATCCCGTCCAGACCGCGCTGCGTGATATTCTCCATCACATTGACCTTGCCGCGGGTTTTGTGGCGGAAACGGGACAGGAAACTTTTCTCGAAGACCTGCGCACGATTTACGCCGTCACCCGCTGCCTCGAAATCATTTCCGAAGCCTCGCGCCGCCTGCCGGAGGACCTCAAGACGCGGCATCCTTCCATCCCGTGGAAGAACGTCGCGGGAGCAGGTAACATCTACCGGCATGATTACGAAAACGTCGCCGCCCGCATGGTCTGGGATACCGTGCAGCTTGCGCTCCCGCCTCTGCGCAAGGTGGTTGAAGAAGAACTGGAAAAGCAAGGCCGGCCCTCGTCTTGACGAAGTCAGGGCCGCCCGCAAGCCAGTGTTAGAGCAGAAACGTTATGATTTCAAAACCATCTGCACAACACCATGTTACACATGACCCGAAGACGATGCATCTAGACAACAGAATCCTCTGTGTCTGTTCGCGGTTGTCAAAAACTCTCCCAAATTTATTGTTATCTATGTTAAAATGTTATGTGTTCTTTCGCATAAGGAACAAAAATGTCTGGAGACAATCCGAGAGTAGAACCATTGCCGTTTGGCCCCTTGAAAATCAGCGCCGTTGTTTTCAAGGAGGGAGAGTTTTGGATCGGGCAATGCTTAGAACAAGATATAACTTGTCAGGCAAAAACTCCCGGCGAGCTTCATAAAGAACTTATGAAGAGTATTATTGCTAGTGTTGTGTTGTCCCTTGAATTAGGCAAAAAACCGTTGGAGGGCATTTCGCCTGCGCCAAAAAAATTCTGGGAAATGTTTGAAAAGAGCCACATGAAAATCGAAGCCGTATGCGCACACATACCAATGGTCACTCCTACTGCAATACCTGAAATTATACCTTTTATGAAGCTAGGAGAACTTGATTGTGGTAGCGTTCATGCTTGTGCAGCCTAATAAAATGGGAGGGGTGCTAGATGGAAGAGGAAGAGCATACTAGCCCTCAGCCAGTAGAATTAGTTATTGAGCGCATCAAGGAAGCTGGCTGTGTTATAAAAACTTTGGACGGAAATCTCACTGGTCCATACGGAGAAACTGAAAGAATAAGATACGCAGAAAACCCACTCACAAAAGAACATTTTTACCTTAACAACATTGAAAATCAGAAAATGCTTTCTCCTGCTGTTATCAGAAACATAGAAAGACGATTAGAAATTGACTTGAGGTTTGCCGAAGACACTGAAAAACTCAAGGCCCAAGGCGAATGATAGACATACATGTCATTATGATTACCCCGCCCCGTAGCTCTTCACCAGCGAGCCGACCACCAGATACCAGCCGTCCACCAGCACGAAGAAAATAATCTTGAACGGCAGGGAGATGACCGAGGGCGGCAGCATCATCATGCCCATGGCCATCAGGATGGACGCCACCACCATGTCGATAATCAGAAAAGGAAGGAACAGCAGGAAGCCGATCTCGAACGCGCGGCGCAGTTCCGAAATCATGAAGGCCGGGATCAGCACCTGCAACGGCAGGTCCTGAATCCTGGTGTTTTCCGGCAATTTGGCGATATCGGTGAAAAGGCGCAGGTCGCGGTCGCGGGTATGGCGCATCATGAAGGCGCGGAAGGGCTCCACCGTTTTCGAAAACGCCTCTTTCTCGCTGATCTTCTGCTCCATATAGGGGCCGAGGCCCTCCTCATAGGCCTTCTGAAAGGTGGGCGCCATGATGAAGAAGGTGAGAAACAGGGCCAGGCTCACCAGCACCATGTTCGGCGGGGTTTGCTGGACGCCGAGCGCGGTGCGCAGCAGGCTGAGCGACACGACGATGCGCACGAACGACGTGACCATCATCAGAATGGACGGCGCCAGCGACAGCACCGTGATCAGCCCCAGCATCTGGATGATCCGGGCGCTGACGCCACCATCCTCCCCGCCGGTGATGTTCAGCGAGAGGTTCTGCGCCAGCGCCGGCGGCGCGGCCAGAACGCCCGCGGCGCAGAAAAGCGCGGCAAGGAACAGCCTGAGCCAAAACCGGCGCGGGCACGGGACCGATGCACAGCCCGCCGCAAGTTTACCAATCACTCCAGGCGTCCCCGCACCCCGTCTTCGCCAAGGCTGCGCCGGGCCATTTTGCAAACGCGCCCTGCGAAGCCGAAGGCGTGGCAGGGAAGCGGGGACTCCGCCGCGTCGAAACAAGGCGCGGGCATGCCTGCCGGTTCTTTTGAAAAGGGCCATAACGGGAAAGATCATGATTGCTCTTCGGCGTCGCGCGATTCCACCACGACGGGCGCGGACGCGCCAAGCAGAATAACATGCTCGCGTTTTCCATCGCGCACGCGCAGCAGGCGGTGGCGGGAATCGAGCATCATGGCCTCGGCCAGCGCGAATCTCTTCGCGCCTTCCGTATTGGCCGGAGCCACCAGCCCCAGCCGCCGCCCCCACAGGCGCAAGCCCGCCGCCGCGAGCAGCAGCAGCCCCAGCACGACCGCCAGCCCCACGACCATGCGCAGGATCATTGATGTTTCCATGAATTCTTCCTCTTGCCCTTGCTTATAGTAAAATGAAATAATTTCCGTATGAGAATTTCCCATATGCACATTCCCGCGCAAGCGGGAATCCCATTGTATTTCAATAAATGGGACTCTCGCTTTTCCGCCTCCGCAAGCTTCGGCGTGACGAAGAGGCAAAACCTCGGCGTCGCCGCAGGCGAAGCCGGGCGCGGGAGTGTTCGGGGTGAGGTGTATGAAAATTAAGGGACACGGCTATGAAAGAAAAATCACAAGAGCCAAAAGGATCGAAAACCCGGACCCTTTCGACCCCCGCGCCCCTCATGACCCTTTAGCTATCCCGCCTTGCCATGCGTGGCGGCATAGGCGGATTGCGCGCGCATCAGCTTCTCGGCCTTTTCGGCATGCTCGGCGCCCGCCGTGCAAAGCCGCAGCTCTTCTTCCAGCACGCCGAGCGAGCGGATCACGCGCTCCAGCATCGGCAGGATCTGCAAGCGCACGGGTCCTTCGGTTTTCACCACCTCGCGGCATAATTCCTCCACCTGCGCCTCAAGCCCGCCCAGATCGACCATGCCGCCCGCGCGGACGATTTTATGGCTGGCTTCCAGCGCTTCGGCGAAAACCTGCAATTCGGTCATGGGATCAAGTCTTCGGCTCATGACGCCCCTGCGGCCATGCGGGAATTGGCCTCGAACACGCGGGCCAGGATTTCAGCCACCGGCACAATCGCCTCCGGGGGGATTTCGTGGTCCAGGTCAAGGCAGGCCAGCAACTCGGCCAGATCGCCGTCTTCGCGCACCTTTACGCCGTGCTGAAAGGCAAGCTGCAAAATCTGCTCGGCCAAAACGCCCCGGCCGCTGGCGACCACCTTCGGAACGCTGCTTTCCGCAGGCCCGGCTTCCAGCGCCACGGCAATGGGCGAGCCCACGTTTTCTTTCCGGTTGCCGGAGCTTTCAGGATCATCCATTGCCATAAGGAAATCCTCGAAGTCGCCTTGCGCAAAGAAAAAAACCGGTTTTCCAAGCCTCCTGTACGACTCGGATGATGGTTTCATCCTATATGGCTTCCGGTAATTGCAGACCGAAAACAACCTCAGGCTTTCGAGTCGCATTTCATTTGGCATGCGGATTGAACCCCCTGTTCCATGTGCGCCGCGTTTTGGGAGCGGAAATGTTTTTACTCTTTGTTAAACAGCCTGGCTCCATTCTCGACGCGATGCGGCCGGAACGCAGAAAGCGTGCCCGCCGTTCTTTTTTCAGCAGGTGACCATGGCTCTGCCGGCGCTTCTTCAGGTTCTGTCGCAAAAAATGGCGTATCTGACCCAGCGCAGCGCCGTGCTGGGCGAAAACATCGCCAACGCCAATACGCAAGGCTACAAGCCGAAGGACCTGGTGGATTTTTCCACGGCGCTGCAACAAGCCTCTTCGTCCGGGCAAGGCGGCGTGAAAGTGGCCGTGACGCATGCGGGGCATATCGGCGGGCCGGGCGGCGCGGACGGTCCCTACAAAACCAGGACGGAAAAGGATTTTTACGAAATCAAGCCTTCCGGCAACGCGGTGATCCTTGAGCAGCAGATGGCCCAGTTGTCCCAGACCAGCACGAATTACGCGGCCACGGCCGGACTGTACAAGAAGGTTGCGGGCCTCCTCAAGATAGCGATGGCGCGCGGGTCATCATAGGCGGGGATCAATGTCGGGCGCACGCATGGATTTCGCGGATGTTTTCACGATTGCCTCGGCCGGCATGCGGGCCCAGGGGGAACGTCTGCGCGTCATCGCCCAGAACCTTGCCAACGCCGGGTCCACGGGCCTTGAGCCGGGGGCCGAGCCCTATCGCCGCCGCGAAGTCGTGTTCCAGAATGTTCTTGACCGGGCCACGGGCGTCAAAACGGTCCGGGCCGCCGCCATCGTGCTTGACCCTTCGCCGTTCAAAAAGGAATACAATCCCGGCCATCCCGCGGCGGACGCGCAAGGCTATGTGCTGATGCCGAATGTGAAATCCATTGTCGAGACCATGGACATGCGCGAGGCGCAGCGGTCCTACGAAGCCAATCTTGGCGTGATTCAAACGCTGCGCGGCATGATCTCGCGCGCGCTGGACGTGATGCGGGGATAACCGGGGGGAGGATAAATCATGACCATTCATGTCGGCGCGGTGCTCAGCGCCTATCGTGATACGCTGCAAAGAGCCGAAAAGGGAATGGAGGGCGGCGCGGCGGCGGCGCAGGGGCCCGGCTTTTCCGGCATTCTGGAAAACATGCTCGACAACACCACCGGCGCCCTGAAAAACGTGGAGCAGGTGGGCATAAAGGCCGCCGCCGGCGCGGCCGGAATCAACGAAATCGTCTCGGCGGTCAGCGCCGCCGATATTGCCCTGCAAACGGTCGTGGCCATCCGCGACAAATTCGTCTCCGCCTACCAGGAACTGTTACGCTCCGGCATGTAACGGCGCGGCGTGGGCAGTGTCTTAGGGTCTGGACTCAATTAGAAATGAATCAAACCAAACAGATAACTGCTCATTCCGGCGCCCGGCTTCGCCTTCGGCTACGCCGAGGTCTTGGCGCATCCGTCACGCCGAAGCTTTGCGGAGGCGGAGAAGCCGGAATCCAGCAACCGCCGGAGGCGGTTGCGTGTTGCCGAAGGCAACATGCTGGACCTCGGCTGGAGCCTGTCCCTGCGACCCGGCTTCGCTAAAGCTACGCCGGGCCGTTTTGCAAGCTCGCCCTGCGTAGCCGAAGGCGAAGCCGGGGAGCAGGGGCCGGGGTGAGAAGCTATTTTTGAGTGAAAAACCTGTTTAATTGAATCCAGGCTCTACGTTCCTGAAGTCATTAGGCTCTAAGCGTTTCCGGTCTTCATTACGATATCGTCCCACCGTGTCATGCCCCTTTGTATGCGCAAAAGGGGTGTTTGCCTTAAAGTTTTCCCGTCGCAACGCAGCCATTGCTTTTCCGAATTAATGGTGCCGCGGTCGTTTTGCTGCACGGCAAGTTGCGACAGGTAGCGGTAAGAGCGGGTCAGCCGCACCATCAACTCATGGTTGTCCGGTGATGCGCTTTGGTCGGGATGCAGCGCTTTCACCTTGCGGCGATAGGCGGACTTCATATCCGCCACGCGCGCGGCGGAACGGAGCCCCAGATCCTGACGGGCCTGCCGCACGCGCATGCGGTCGGGCAGCTTTATTTCGACGCGGGCGAAGTTGCAGGCGGGCAGGGGGCCGACGAGGCGGATGTGCAGCCTTCCATGACATTCCTTGTCCAGCTTTTGCAGAAGGCCTACCAGCCTGTTTTCCTGGGCGGATTGAACCAGAAAAACAGCGCGCAGGACTGTTTCCCGCGTATCGTCGTTGAGGATAATCAGGTCGCGCAAATGCCCTTGCAGCAACAGCAGGGACTGATCACGAAGGGCGCGGCGTTCTCTTTCGAGAATGGCGGGATCATTTCCGCCGAGCCTGCGCATCACCCGTTGCATGGCAAGCTCGTCCCATTTCAGGACCAGCGAGAACTGGCGCAGGCGTCCATAGCGGGCCAGAAGGCCGGAAAGCTCGTCCCGGTGAAGCTGCAAGGCGCGCGGAATGGCCTCGGCCCCGTCAAAAACACTGTCGAAGGAAGCCGGAATAACCCGGTCCAAAAGCCGCACGGCTTCGCTTAGCACGCGGTGATAACGGGCAAGCCTTGACGCCGTGATTTGCGATGAATCCTGCCAGGGCCAGTGTCCCGGTTCCGGCCCGGTCAGGGCATGCAGCCGCCCGGAAGTCACCATGCGCAGGCCCGCGAACGCGCCTTCGCCGGCCGATTTCAGAAAGGTCCGGTTTCCGGTATCGTCGGTCAGGGCAAAGATGCGGGTGCGCGGCATGCCGAATCATCCTTTCGCGGGCGCCAGGAAAACGTGATAGCGCTTTTTTTGCACGGGATGGAAGAACAGCCTTTCCCGCCGCGGCGTATTTTTGTGGGTAATTCAGGCTTCGGCGTTTCTTTCCGCCAGCCACGCATCCAGGGCGGCGAAAGCCGCGGCCATGCGTTCGGGCCAGGCGGCGATCAGCGCCATGTCGCAGGCGCCTTCGTTGCGGCATTGCTCTTCTATTTCCCTGGCGTGATCCGAAAGCCTTGCCAGGCCGAAATTGAGCACGGCGCTTTTTAGCGAATGGGCGTGGCGGCGCGCCGCCGTCCAGTCGCCTTCGCGGGCGGCCTTGCGCATGCATTCACTGATTTTCACGGTATCGGCGCGAAAGACGTTGGAAAACTCAAGAATTCCCTCGCGTCCAAGGTCTTCGGCAAGATGTTTCAGCATGTCCGCGTTGATTTCGCCGTTTGAGGCCATCACCGGAATTTCGTCCGCCAGGGGCGGGTTTTCTGGCTCCCCGCGCGGCTCTTGTGGGGGTGCCGGCGGAAAGACGTTCTCGCCGAAAATGGAGATATCCTGCGCCATCACCGTGCTGCCGTCAGGATTGATGTTGGGCTTGCCGAGATCATCAATGCAGGACAGGTAAGGATCCGACGACAGACTGTCCCAGCGGGATATTTGCGAAAGCAGGGTCTCCCGCGTCATGGGCTTGGCGATGAAGCTGTTCATCCCGGCCTTGAAGCATTCTTCGCGGTCGCTGGGAGCGACATGGGCCGTCATGGCCAGAATGGGGATTTGCGCAAATGGCCCGCCCAGCGCGCGAATGGCCTTGGTGGCGGTAAGGCCATCCATGACCGGCATGGATACGTCCATCAATATCAGGTCGAATTTGCCCTGACGCACCTTGTCCAGGGCTTCCTGCCCGTTATTGGCGATGGTGACGTTATGCCCGGCTTTTGAAAGGTAGCTGGCTGCCACCATCTGGTTGGTGAGGTTATCCTCCGCAAGAAGGATGTGCATTTCGCGTTTGCTCAGGACATCATTTTGGGGAACAGCCGCCTGTTGTTTGCCTTTTGCCTCCTGCAACGGCACGGTGAACCAGAAGGTGCTGCCTTTTCCCAGTTCACTGGAAAGGCCCACCGTTCCGCCCATCAACTCGGTCAGCCGGGCGCAGATGGCAAGACCAAGGCCGGTTCCGGCAAAGCGGCGGGTGCGCGTTCCCTCCACCTGGCTGAATTCCTGAAAAAGCAGCTTGCGCGCGGCGGGCGCGATGCCGATGCCGCTGTCCGTAACCTCAAAGCGGAGAAAGGCGCGCGTTCTGTCTACGCCCGGTGGATTCTCCTTGCGCACGTTCAGATGGATAAATCCCTTTTCGGTGAACTTGACCGCGTTGGAGAGCAGGTTGAGCAACACCTGCCGTACGCGGGCGGCGTCGCCGTGCAAATCGTCCGGCAGCGCGCTGGCGATGGTGTGGGTCAGTTGCAGCCGCTTGTCCTCGGCCAGGGGCTCGATGATGGAATGGGCGCTTCGCACAAGGGTCTTCAGGGAATAATCGGCGTTTTCTATTCCCAGCCGTCCGGCTTCGATTTTCGAATAGTCCAGCACGTCGTTGACGATGTTCAGCAGGCTTTCCGCCGATTGCCGCGCCGTCTTCGCCAGATGAAGCTGCGGCATGGTCAACGGCGATTCCTGCAAGAGATCGAGCGTACCGATGACGCCGTTCAAGGGCGTGCGGATTTCATGGCTCATCATGGCGAAGAACACGCTTTTCATGTGCTCGGCCTCATGGGCGCGGGCCAGCATGATGTCGCGGCGCCGGAGGTCGAGCAGCAGGAAGACAATCGCGCCGCCGCCCAGAATCATGAAGGAGCCCGCCGAAAAGCGCAGGATATTCTCGCGCGCTTCGAGCGCCGTGAGCGCGTTGGCCGTGCGTTGTTGATGGTTGCTGGATGCCCAGATGGCGATCCTGCGAAAATGCTTCAGGATGCGGTTTATGGACTCCTGGGCTTTCTTGCGGTTGCCGATTTCCGTCAGCCCGGACTTAATCAGCTTTTGCGTGATCGCCAGCTCGGCAAAGATCATGTTGAAATCAACGGCCATGTCTTCGCCGCCGTCCATGGTCATCGAATTGGCGTGAAGGGCCGTTATGTTGTCATGCAAGGTGGAAATATCTTCCGCGACAGGCCTGCTTTTGCCCCGTGGCGTCACGCCGTCCAGCGTGGCGTCGATGCGCCATATGACGTCATCGACGGAGGTGATGAATTGGGGCAGGTTCAGGTTGTTGATGTGGCCGATCAGCGCGAGGCGCTTCGCGCCTTCCATGAAGGAAAGCGCGTTGATGACGACAAACCCCGCCATCAGCAAAACGGTGAAGATCAGGCTGGACCGCGCCAGCATCTGGCGGATTTTTCCGGCGTTCGTATTCAGCATGCGGGCAAGCGGGAATGCCCGCCCATCATCTAGGAAAAATGTTGCGGATCGATGTCGGTGGCGAGGCGCAGCGTATGCGGTATCTTAACTTTTGCGATCCAGCCGCGGATAAATTCCTGCAATTTCGCATCGCGCCGGGCTTTCAGCAGAAAGCGCAGGCGGTGCCGTCCGCGCAAGAGCGCCAGGGGGGCCGGGGCGGGGCCCAGCACCTCCACGTCCGGGCTTCGGGGAATGGCTTGCGCCAGTTTTTGCGCCATGTCCTGGGCTTGGGAAAGCCGCGTGCCCGAAAGCGTCACGGTGGCCAGCCGTGCAAAGGGCGGCATGGCGTATTTCTTCCGCTCGTTGATCAGGGTTTCGGAAAGCCGGTCGCGGTCATAGGCGGCAAGATGGGTCATCACCGCGTGTTGGGGCTGAACGGTTTGAATAAAAACCTGTCCTTTCAGATCCGCGCGCCCGCTCCGGCCCGCCACCTGCGCCAGAAGCTGAAACGTTTTCTCCGCGGCGCGCAGATCGCCGCCGGAAAGCCCCAGATCGCCATCGATCACGCCGACCAGGGTCAGGCGCGGGAAATGATATCCCTTGGCCACGATCTGCGTGCCGACCAGGATGTCGATCTCCCCTTTTTCCATCGCCGCGATGGTCTGGCGCATCGTGGCCAGATGCTCCTGCGTGTCGCTGGCAAGAATGGCGATGCGGGCGGCGGGAAAAAGATTCTTCGCCTCGGCGGCAAGGCGCTCCACGCCGGGGCCGCAGGCGGCCAGCGTGGCTTCCGCGCCGCATTCCGGGCAGCGTTCGGGATAGGCCAGCGTCGTTCCGCAATGGTGGCAGCGCAGCCGCCGCTTGCCGCCTTCGCGGTGCTCCACCAGCCAGGCGCTGCATTGCGGGCAGGCGAAGCGGTGCCCGCAGCGGCGGCACAGCGTCAGCGGCGCGTAGCCGCGCCGGTTGAGGAACAAAAGCGCCTGTTCGCCTTTTTCCAGTGTCTGGCGCAGGGCCTTTTGCAAGGGCGGGCTGATCCATGACCCCGAAGGAAGCTTTTCCCGTCTCAGGTCGATCAGGTGGATATCCGGCATCCGCGCATCGCCATGCCGGCCGGGCAGGTGCAGATGGCGGTAGCGCCCCGCCTTGACGTTCAACGTGGTTTCAAGCGAGGGCGTGGCGGAGGAAAGGATCACCGGAATTTTTCCGATTTTTCCGCGCACCACCGCCATGTCGCGGGCATGGTAGATAACGCCGTCTTCCTGCTTGTAGGATGTGTCGTGCTCTTCATCGGCCACGATGAGGCCCGGCGAGGCGAAGGGCAGAAACAGCGCCGAACGCGCGCCGATGACCAGGCGCGCCTCGCCCGTGGCGACAGCCTTCCATGTGTCGCGCCGCGTGGCGGGCGTCAGCGCCGAATGCCAAAGGGCGGGCGTGAAGCCAAAGCGGCGCTCAAGCCGGCCGGTCAACTGGCTGGTCAGGGCAATTTCGGGCAGCAAAACAAGGGCCTGCCGGTTTTCCTTGAGGCATTCTTCAATGGCGTCGCAGTAAACTTCCGTTTTGCCCGAACCCGTCACGCCGTCCAGCAGCGTCACCGAAAAATCGGCGGCCTTCACGGCATTTCTCAGTTCTTTCGCCGCGTTGTCCTGCGCGGGGTTCAAGACGGGCTTTTCGGACGCGCTTGCGGTGGACTCTTTTTTCCGGGTCCGCGCCTTGCGCGGCGTCAACACGCTTTGCCCGCCGAGCGCCATGGCCAGCACATGTCCTTCCGGCGCGAGGGTGTAGCCGGAAACCCACTGGATGAAATCGCGCATTTCCTTGTTCAGCGGCGGCAGGTCCAGCACCGCGATGACTTCCTTAATTTTTGATTCCTCAATTTTTTCATGCGAAGGCCCCAGCACCATGCCGAAGGCTTTCTTTTTGCCAAGCGGCGTCTGCACCAGCGAACCCTCCGCGACCTCCTGTCCCGCGCCAAGCCGGTAGGTCAGCGGACGCGGCAGCGGCTGAGCGAGGAGGACGGAGATCAGTTCTCCACGAACGAAAGGGGTGTCGATGTGCAGGTTGGTTGTGTTTTCCATTTATGCCGACACTTAATCACAGGCGTCCCCGCGCAAGCGGGGACCCAGTGTTATTGTTAAACTGGATTCCCGCTGGAGTTTACACCCGCCCCCGCTTTCGCGGGGGTGAACTCCAGCGGGGGCGGGAATGCCTGTGTGGAAGGAGCTTTTCATTGAATTGTTCTACTGGAAAGACTGAATAGCTTGAGCTAAATTTAGCGTCTTCATCATAAGCGAGAAGGGCAGGGGGTCATGAAATTTTTTGTCGATACCGCCGACATCAACGAAATCCGCGATTTGGCCGCCACCGGTCTTCTGGACGGCGTCACCACCAACCCCTCGCTTGTGGCCAAAACGGGCAAGGAATTCGTGCCGTTGATCCGTGAAATCTGCGCGGCGGTGCCGGGTCCCGTCAGCGCCGAGGTGGGCGCGACCGAATTTGAGCCCATGCTGGAAGAAGGCCGCTATCTTGCGACTCTCGCCCCCAATATCGCGGTCAAGGTGCCGCTCACGCCCGCGGGACTGAAAGTGTGCAAGGCGCTTGGCGGGGGCGGGACCATGGTCAATGTCACGCTTTGCTTTTCGTCGGCGCAGGCCATTCTGGCGGCCAAGGCGGGGGCGGCTTTCGTGTCGCCTTTCGTGGGGCGGCTGGACGATATCGGTGAAGACGGCATGGGCCTGATCGCCGAAATCTGCCAGGTCTACATGGCGCAGGGCATGGAAACCGAGGTGCTGGTCGCCTCCGTGCGCCATCCGCGCCATGTGGTGGAAGGCGCCCGGCTGGGGGCGCAGGTGGCCACCATTCCGCCCGGCATTTTGCGCCAGCTTTTCCAGCATCCCCTTACGGACAAGGGACTGGCCCAGTTCGTGGCCGACTGGCGGAAATCGGGCCAGAAAATACTTCCGGCCGGCGTCGAGCCGCTGAAGGCGCTGGCGTAAGTTCTGGATAAACGGGCATTGCGGGGAGCGCGGAGGCGAAGCAATCCAGACGGGCACATTCTGGATTGCTTCGCTCCCGTTGGCCGCTCGCAAGGGCGTGGAATTGGATCATGGCCTCGAACGACGACGACGTTCTTGATTTTCAGGCAGGGCTTGTCCGCAAGCTCAAAAGCGAGTTGTCCGACAGCCGGCAAACGCTGGACGATATCATTCGCGGCAGTCGCGTCTATTGGCAGCGGGTGCAGTCGGTGCATCAGGCGGCGCTGTTGTTGATGGAGGCGCGCGACCTGAAACAGGCCCTGGCCTTTTTGCAGAATGATGTCGCCCGTCTTCTCGGCATGGAATGCGTGCAGCTTTTTCTGGCCCGCGGCGCGGGCGACGTGGTGGCGCATAGCGCCCTTTTGCTGCGTCCGCCGCCGCCGTCCTTCGCCGGGCTGATGGAGCAGCCGAGCTTCATCCTGCAGGACGCCGAATCCTGCGCCCTGCTTTTTGGCGGCGGCGTGGGTCCGATTGCCAGCGCCACCTGCCTTGTCATGGATATGGGCGGGCAGAAGGGGCTTCTGGCCCTTGGCAGCCGGCATGATTCCGGCTTTGGGTCCGGTCAGGCGCTGGAGCCTTACCTGTTTCTTGCCGGCGTGATCGAGCGCATGGGGCCGCGATGGCTCGCCGCGACGAACAGCTAGGCGCGGCCAGCACGCCGGAAGAGGCCGCGCGGGCCTGGCTTTCTCATCTTGCGGTTTCGCGCAACGCCTCGGAGCACACGGTCGTGAATTACGGTCATGACCTTCGCGCGTTTCTCGATTTCTGCACGCGGCATCGCGGCGAAAGCGTCAGCCTTGAGACGCTGGGCGATCTTTCGGTGCAGGAGGCGCGGGCTTGGCTTGCGCACATGGCGGGCAAAGGCATGGACGCATCCTCGCGCGCGCGGGCGCTGTCGGCCTTGCGCGGCTTTTACCGCTGGCTGGGGCGGAAGAATCTTGTTCGCAACACGGTTTTGCAAACCTTGCGCAGCCCGCGCCGGCCCCCGCGCGCGCCGCGTCCCCTAAGCTCCGATGCCATCGGCCGGCTGGTGAACGAAGCCACCGCCGCAAGGCCCGGTTGGCAAGGCTTGCGCGACAGGGCGCTGTTCCTTTTGCTGTATGGTGCGGGACTTCGCATCTCCGAGGCGCTGGCGCTCCGGGGCGAGGATCTGGCGGCGATGGAGACAGGACAGATCACCGTCACCGGCAAGGGACGCAAGCAGCGCATCGCGCCCATCCTGCCGCCGGTTGTTGAGGCCGTTCGCGCATACATGAAGACTTGCCCGCATGTCATTGAAAAAACAGGCCCGCTTTTTGTCGGCGCGCGCGGCGGAAGATGGAATCCGGCCTTGGCCGAGCGCAGCATGCGCAATCTGCGCCGCATGCTGCAACTGCCCGATCATGCCACGCCGCACGCGCTTCGCCATTCCTTCGCCAGCCATTTACTGAACAGTGGAGCCGATCTGCGCAGCATCCAGGAACTGCTCGGCCATACCTCGCTTTCCACCACGCAGGTCTATACCAGGGTGGATGAAGCCAGCTTGCTGAAAACCTATGAAAAGGCGCATCCCAGGGCGAAGGGGTAGGAACAACGCCGCGTCATCCCGGACATCGCCGCAGGCGATAACCCAGGATGACGGCCTATCCTTTTTCTTCCTCCGCCCCATCATCCCCGGCGTCTTCGCCGCTCTCGTCGCCGTCTTCGCCCTCTTTTGCGGCGGGTTTCTTTTTGGCGGGGGCGGACTTGATCCCCCCCTTGTCGGAAAGAATGAGGCCGAGCGTCAGCAGAATTTCAAAAATCACCACCAGCGCCAGCGTTTTACTGGTGAAGCCGTAGAACAGAAGGGTAAAGCCCACCACAAGCGCGCTGCACAATTCGGTTTTCAGATAGCGTATGCCAAACGGCTTGTGGCAGTTGCGGCACCGTCCCTTGAGTTCGATATAAGAATAGATGGGGATCAGGTCGCGCCAGGCGATGATCTTGTTGCAGTGTGGGCAGGAAGATCGCGGCGTGTCCAGCTTTTTGCCTCTGGGCAGGCGGTAAGCCAGCATGGTGACGAAGCTGCCCAAAATCCCGCCGAACACCAGCCCGGCGATAAAATTGAACAGGTGGATGGCAATGAGGTCAAACATGGCGGATTGATGATTGCCGGATATTGATGAAAGAAAAGAACGACGTCATTGCGAGCGACCGAAGGGAGCGAAGCAATCCAGAATAGTTTCGAATACAGAAGACTGGATTGCTTCGTCGGCCTTTCAGGCCTCCTCGCAATGACGGCATCTTTTCATGTTTCATTTCTTCCTTATCAACCCCATTTTCATGAGCCAGGCGAGCGTGCGCAAGACGCGCGAAGAGTCGCCCGCGTCCATTTGCGCGGCAAAAACGGCTGCGCCGCCATCGGATGCGGATTTGATGCATTTCAGCAACGCCACCATCCGCGCCGGATCCAGCAGCATATCGATCCCGAAGGTGTTCATGCGGTGCCGGCGGACGCGATGCAAATCGTCTTCATCGCCGGAAAGCTCGAACCCGTCCTGCAAGGACAGATGCGAGGACGGAAACCCCGCGAACATCGTGGAGGGATCGGGAAAGCCGGGGTGCACGGCCGGCCAGTCTTGCGGCACATGGCGTTGCGCCGATTTGCGCTTTTCGGCCTGTTGTTCCCACAGATCCTCATAGGCGCGGATGACGGCGGCCCAGTCATAACGGGTCATGGCGCGTTCGCGTCCGCTCTGGCCCATGATCAGGCGGCGCGGACGGTCTTCGGCCAGCAACACAAACGCGGCGGCGGCCATTTGCGCGTCCACCGCCACCGACTGGTTGTTACGGATAAGATAGTCGCCGTAGTTGCGCTGGTTGAAATAATGCGCCGCCACGTCAAGGTTTGTTCCGGGCGGCGGCGCGCAGGTGGGGACCAGAAAGCCATCCTGCCCGTGGCGCACGCCGTCGCGGTAGCCGTCGAAATCGCTGATTACCGCCGGCAATCCGCCGGCCATGGCCTCGATGGGCGTGAGGCCGAAGCTTTCCTGAATATTGTCGATCAGCGAGGTAAAGATATCCCCTGCCGCCCACAATCCGTCGGGGAAGCGCGGGTCATTGTTGAGCACGAAATCCACCTTCAGGCTGCGGCAATAATCGGATGCAGCATCGCGGAAATCCGGCTCCATCATGTCCGGCTTGAAGAAGCCGTAAAGCACAAGGCGCAGCTTTTGCTTGCAGCGCTGCGCGGCGATTTCCGCCGCCTGAAACAGGGGCAGGGGATGCGCCTTGGTGGCGTAGCTGAGGCGGCCCACGTAAAGGATCACCACCTCGTCCTCGGCGATGCCAAGGGCCGCGCGCTGGCTGGCGCGTTTTTCGGGTGTCGTGATGTTCAGGAACCGGTTCGTGTCGATGCCGAGCGGAATAACCGGCAGGTCGACGGGACAGGTCGAATTCCCGGCGAAGCGGGCGTTGTAATATTCGGTTTGTATCTGCCAAAGGCTTGCCACGGCGTCGCGGATGGCGGTCGAGGGGCAGATGATGGCGTCGCCCGCCTGCGTCGGCGCGATCAGGTAATTGGCAAGGGCTTCCGCCACCCGCTCGCCCGACAGGGTATGCACCATGCTGCCGAGCGCGAAACCGGGTGGCGGAAGCTGCAACCTTTTCCAGGGGTGATCGCCCAGGTTGGGATCAGGGCGGAAAAGCAGATCAACATCGCAAAGCGTTTCCTTTGGCGCCTGCGGCATGAGCCAGGCACAGCGCGCGAAGTCGGCCCCGGCTTCCTGCGCGAGGTTTCTCAATGCGGCGATGCTTTCCTCGCTGTCGGGAAGAAAGAAGAACGTTTCCTGCCGCCCGTGGCGCAGGAAGGCGCGCAGGAAATTGTTGATCGCCACGTCCATTCCGAAAATTTCGGAATCCTTCGCGCCCGATTGCGGCCTGGCGTAGTTGATGACAAGCTTCATGAAGGGGTCAAGAAAGGGTCGAAAGGGGTCATAAGGGTCAACAGGACCAGAGCGCAAGACCCTTCCGACCCTCTTGACCCTTCTGACCCTAATTTTTTCTCACGCCTGTTTCATTTTCATGATGGTATTGGTCGTGGAATGGCCATCCACAAGATCAATCAGAACCACGCGGCCGTCCCAGCTTTCCACGTCGGCGGCGCCCACCACCGTCTCGCGCGTGTAGTCGGAGCCTTTCGCCAATACGGAGGGGCGAAGGGCGCGGATCACCTCCAGCGGCGTATCCTCCTCAAACACCACAACCAGATCCACCGGCGCAAGGCTGGCCAGAACCGTGGCGCGCGCCGGCGTGCCCTGCACCGGGCGGCCTTCGCCTTTCAGGCGCCGGACCGAGGCGTCGCTGTTCAGCCCCACCACCAGCCGGTCGCAGGATTTGCGCGCCGCCTGCAACAGCGCCACATGGCCGGGATGCAGCAGGTCGAAACAGCCATTGGTGAAGCCAATGGAAAGGCCCTGCCGCCGCCAGCGCTCCACGGCTTCGATGGCGCGCGCGAGGGGCATGACCTTTTCATCCGCCTCGCGCGCTTCGGCCTGCTTCAGGCTTTTGGCGATTTCGCCGGGCGTGACCGTGGCGGTGCCGGTCTTGCCGACGACCAGCGATCCGGCCTCGTTGGCGACGCGGGCGGCGTCTTCCATGGAGAGGCCGGAAGCCAGCGCCGTGGCGAAAGCCGCCACCACCGTATCGCCCGCGCCGGAAACGTCATATACTTCGCGCGCCGTGGCGGCGAAATGCCTTGATGCCCCATCCTTGCGCATAAGGCAGACGCCGTCGCCGCCCAGCTTGGCCAGAACCGCGCCGAAGCCGAATTTTTCAATCAGCGCGGCCGCCGCCTTTGCGGTTTCCTCCACCGTGCCCACGGGCATGCCGCTTGCTTCGCCCAGCTCCTTGCGGTTGGGGGTGATGATGTCCGCTTCGCGGTAAAGGGCATAATCGGGCGTTTTGGGGTCGATAATCACCAGCTTGCCCAGCTTGCGCGCCGCCTCGATGCAGCCGCGGATCAGCGCGGGCGTCAGCATGCCCTTGGCGTAGTCGGAAAGGATGACCGCCGCGCAATGCGGCAGCGCCATTTGCAGGCGAAGAAGCGCCTGCTTTTCCAGGGACCCGTCCAGCGGCCGGGCGCGTTCGTGGTCGCAGCGCAGCATCTGCTGCACGCCCGCGATGTAGCGGCTTTTCACGGTGGTGGGGCGGGCCGGATCGTTCAGAAGATGCGGGGTGATGTGGGTCTCCGGCGACAGCATCCCGGCGATTTCGAATCCCGCGCCGTCGCTGCCGGTGACCGCGATCAACTCGGCCTTCTGGCCAAGGCTCACCAGATTGCGCGCCACGTTGCCGGCGCCGCCCAGCATGCTGCTTTCGCGCTGGTAACGCAAAACGGGAATAGGCGCTTCGGGCGAGATGCGCTCCACCTGGCCATAAATAAAGCGGTCGAGCATCACGTCGCCCATCACCAGCAAGGCGCGGCTTTGCAGCTTTTCCAGAAGAAGCGGGAGGTCGGCGGTCATTGGAATATGAAACTGTTTTCCACGTCCTTGCGCGGGAGCTTTGCTCCCGAAGCAATCCAGAACTAGCAATAAGGATCGTCTTTCGCCAGATAGTTCTTCACATACTGGCCCATGCCGTCTTCCAGCGATGTCAGGGGCTCCGGGTAGCCCGCGTTTTTCAGCTTCTGCATGGGCGCTTCGGTGAAATACTGGTAATGATCGCGCAGATTTTCGGGCATGTCGCGGTAAACGACGCTCACATCCTGGCCCGCGGCATTATAAACGGCCTTGGCCAGATCGTAGAAGCTGCGCGCCGTGCCGCTGCCAAGATTGAACAGGCCCGACACCTGGGGATTGCGCGCCAGCCAGAGCATCACCGCCGAGCAGTCGCCCACCCACACGAAATCGCGCATCTGCCCGCCATCGGGATAGCCGGGACGATGTGATTTGAACAGCGGAAAGGCCTCGCCCCGTCTGGCGAAAGGATAAATCTGGTGCGCGACCGAGCGCTGGCTTTCCTTGTGATATTCATTGGGGCCGTAAACATTGAAAAATTTCAGGCCCGCGCATTGCGGAGGCAGGGCCTGGCGGCTTTCCTTTTGCCGGGAAACGAACTTGTCGAATAAATTCTTGCTCCAGCCATAAAGGTTGAGGGGCTTGAGGCGTTTCAGGAATCCGGAATCCTCGCGGTCCTCGAATCCCGCCTCGCCGCCGCCATAGGTTGCGGCGGAGGAGGCATAGATCAGCCGCTTGCGGCGCTCGACGCACCAGCCGAACAGCCCCTGCGGAAAATGATAATTGCTGGCGAGAATTTTATCGGCATGGGTTTCGGTGGTGCTGGAAATGGCGCCCATGTGGTAGATGATTTCCACCTCGCGGCCATTGGCGTCCAGCCAGGGCAAAAGCTGCGCGGGAGGCACAATGTCTTCCAGCGTGCGCCTGGCGATGTTGCGCCATTTGCCGCCATTGCCCAGATCATCGCAAATGACGAGCGGGCCTAACTCCGCCTTTTCCAGCGCGTAGGCAAGGTGCGATCCGATGAATCCGGCGCCGCCGGTGATGACAAGCATGACAGGCCTCTTCGAGCGGGGCGCATTAGACAAGCTTGACAGCGCTTCGGCAAGCGACTTGATTAGCGCCAGCTTGCAATTGGATATGCTTATGAAACGCGCGTTTCTTTTTCCGGGACAGGGTTCGCAGGCCGTCGGCATGGGCCGGGCGCTGTTCGAGGCCTTTGCCGCCGCCCGCCAGGTGTTTGAGGAGGTGGACGAGGCTTTGTCGCAAAAGCTTTCCTCCGTTATTTTCGACGGGCCGGAAGAGTCCCTGCGCCTTACCGAAAACACCCAGCCCGCGCTGATGGCCGTCAGCATGGCGGTGATGCGCGTACTGGAGGCGGAGGGCGGCAAGCCGCTTTCCGCGCTGGCCTCCTGCGTGGCGGGGCACTCGCTCGGCGAATATTCGGCTCTGTGCGCCGCAGGCAGCTTGCGTTTGGCGGAGACGGCAAGGCTTTTGCGCCTGCGCGGAAAATCCATGCAACAGGCCGTGCCGGCCGGCGAAGGCGCGATGGCGGCGTTGCTTGGCGTGGATATGGAGGCGGCGACGCAAATCGCCAGGGACGCCGCGGAGAATGAAATTTGCGCCGCCGCCAACGACAACGCGCCGGGACAGGTGGTCATCAGCGGGCATAAAACGGCGGTGGAGCGCGCGCTGAAGATTGCCGCGGAACGCGGCTTCAAGCGTTCGGTGATGCTACAGGTGAGCGCGCCCTTTCATTGCAGCCTGATGGAGCCCGCCACCCGGATCATGGCCGAGGCTTTGGAAAAAACCAAATTGCAGCCGCCCGTCGTGCCGCTCATTGCCAATGTCACGGCGGAGGCGGTGACGGATCCCGCGACCATCCGCCGCCAGCTTGCCGGCCAGATCACGGGCATGGTGCGCTGGCGCGAAAGCATGCTGAAGCTGAAAATCCTGGGGGTTGAAGCGGCGGCGGAGGCGGGGAGCGGCACGGTTCTGGCGGGGCTGATGAAGCGCATCGACCGCGAAATCCCCGTGACCGGCCTGCATGCCCCGCAGGAGATTGAGGCGTTTTTGAAAACACTTTAGTCATGCCCGCGAAGGCGGGCATCCACGCTTTATGTCTGCGTCATTACTTGGTGGAGTAAAACTATCTTTTCACTGTTCCTTTTTGTATCGTGGGGTTGAGGCAAAATTCGTGGATGCCCGCCTGCGCGGGCATGACGTGAATGAAACAGCTATACCGAAAGAGAACCCATGTTCAACCTCGCCGGAAAAAAAGCACTCGTCACCGGAGCCTCAGGCGCGCTGGGCGGCGCGATTGCGCGGGCGCTTCATGCGCAGGGCGCGGACGTGGCCCTTTCGGGCACGAAAGTGGAGGCGCTGGAAAAATTACAGGCCGAATTGGGGGATCGCGCCGTGGCCATTCCCGCCAATCTTGCCAATGACGAGGATGTGGCGGCGTTGATCGGCGAGGCGGAAAAGCGGCTGGGCGGCGGCATTGATATTCTGGTCAACAACGCCGGCCTCACGCGCGACGGGCTTTCCATGCGCATGAAGGACGACGACTGGGATGCCGTGATTGACGTGAATCTTGGCGCCACGTTCAAGCTCTGCCGCGCCGTCCTCAAGGGCATGATGAGCCGCCGCTTCGGCCGCATCGTCAACATCACCTCGGTTGTCGGCGTGACGGGCAATGCGGGGCAGGCGAACTACGCGGCCAGCAAGGCCGGGATCGCCGGCATGTCGAAATCGCTGGCGCAGGAACTGGCCAGCCGCAACATTACCGTGAACTGCATCGCCCCCGGCTTTATTGCTTCCGCCATGACCGAAGTTTTGCCCGACGCCGTGAAGGAAAAGGTGCTTGGCGCCATTCCCGCCGGACGCATGGGCGAGGGGAGCGATATCGCCGCCGGCGTGGTTTACCTTGCCAGCAATGAAGCCGCCTATGTGACGGGCCAGACCCTTCACATCAACGGCGGCATGGCGATGGTTTGAGAATTTAAGAGATGATTTGAGAATTAAGAGAAGACGTCATCCTGGAAACCGCCGCAGGCGGTTATCCAGGATCTCTTTCCCCTATAGGCACGAGATCCCGGATAAACGCGCTTCGCCCGTTTTCCGGGATGACGCATTTACTTTTAACTTTTTACTGTTGAGCTAATCTCTTCCCACGTCCTCCGAAAGCTCCCTCACCGGGCGCGTTTGGTAAAACACGTCAAGGCTTTTGAAATACGTTTTTTTACTTTCCATAAAACGGTTTAATATCGGCTCACGTCCGTCGCGGCGCTGAGGGGGCCAGTATGAGTGATAATTCAGCCATTCACTATGTAATTGCAGGCGCGGCAGTGGTAACCGTGACCGTTGCGGCAGTAACAATAGAAATTGACACTATTAAAGAGAGAGCCAAAACAGTTCAACCCGTGTATGCTCGATGCATTGAACGGCATACGGCCAATGACAGGGAAAGGCTTTTTTCTTGTGTGAAGAAAGGCATCGCAGGAACGGGTCTGGTCGTGCAAATAGACGCAGGCGGAGCTTACACCTTTAAGAGTCCCAATCCTTTAGACACGGCACGCGTAAGATGTAGGCGTGCAGGCCCGAAGCTTGATCCAGCTTGTGGCTGAATAATCTCCGCATATATTGCCGCCGTAGTTTGCGGGCAGGGGCTAAAGATGAATCGTATCGGCCGTATCAATCGCTTCTTGGAAACCATGACCCTTCCAGTTGTGGCACAGGGCGGTTGCTTCTTGGCAATCATTAGCCTTCCAGGTTGGGCAGCGCTTGTTGTACTGGAGGAGAAGATCGACGAATATTACGCGCGCCAGGAAGCTGCTGCTGTCGCAACCCCTCATTTTCAGAAGTGTGTTGGAGAAGTGGGGCATAGAAATAATACTGCTGTTGTGAAATGCATGAATAGAGATTTGAAAAAAACCATCTTTATTGCATATGGCAAACCGGATGGTTCCGTCCTCGTAAGGCCTCAATACGGATACAGTTATGAGCCTTGGCGTCGTGGGGTCACATGCCATGACAAAATCACCCTTGAATGCGGCTGATTTTGCAAACAAAATTTCGCATAAAATCACTCCATCTTTCTCCTGCAAATTCTTAAATCCTCCTCTTTGCAATAGGACAAGGCGCAAAACCGCGCTATCTTCCCTGCATGTCTGCCCCAAGCTCCCTCACCGGGCGCGTGAAGCGCTATGCCAGGGTTTCCGGCCGCGCCGCGGGCATGGCGGCGCGCGTGGCGGGCGAGAAGGTGTTGGGACGCGAGGTGGATCACGCCCGCATGGCCGGGGAATTGCGCGTGGCGCTGGGGTCCCTCAAGGGCCCGCTGATGAAAATCGCGCAGATCCTCGGCACCATTCCCGACGCCGTGCCGCCCGAATACGCGCGCGAGCTGGCCCAGCTTCAGCGCGATGCGCCGCCCATGGGCTGGCCTTTCGTCAAGCGCCGCATGGCGGGCGAGTTGGGACCGGACTGGCGGAAGAAATTCAAATCCTTCGGGCATGAGGCGGCGGCCGCGGCGTCGCTGGGTCAGGTGCATCGCGCCACGCTGCCCGGCGGGCGCGAGGTGGCCTGCAAGCTGCAATATCCCGACATGGCCACGGCGGTGGACGCCGATCTGCGGCAGCTTGGCCTGATCCTTTCGCTCTTCGAGGCGTATGACCGCGCCATCTCCACCGAGAAGGTGCAAGAGGAAATCGCCGAACGCCTGCGCGAGGAACTGGACTACGCGCGCGAGGCTAGGCATATCGCCCTTTACCGCGCGATGCTGAAAAACATGGAAGGCGTACATGTGCCGGAAGTGGTGACGGAGCTTTCCACGCCGCGTCTCCTGACCATGACCTGGCTGGAGGGCGAGCGCATGGTGGAAGCGGCCGCCCGCAAGGGCCTGAAAGACCGCAACGCCATCGCCATGAACATGTTCCACGCCTGGTACCGGCCCTTTTACGGCTATGGCGTGATCCATGGCGATCCGCATCTTGGCAACTACACGGTGCGCGGTGACAACAGCATCAACCTGATGGATTATGGCTGCGTGCGGGTTTTCCGTCCGGCGATGGTCCATGCGGTGATCGAGCTTTACCATGCCGTCCGCGCGGATGACGATGAGCGGGCCGTGGCGGCGTACCGGGAATGGGGTTTCGACAACCCGTCAAAGGAGCTTGTGGCGGCGCTGAACATCTGGGCGCGGTTCATCTATGCGCCGCTGCTGGAAGACCGCAAAAGACTGATTGAGGAAACCAATACCGGCCTCTACGGCCGCCAGACGGCGGCGCGCGTGCATGAGGAGCTTCGCCGCGTCGGCCGGGTGACGGTGCCGCGCGAGTTCGTGTTCATGGATCGCGCCGCCATTGGTCTCGGCGCCGTATTCCTGCGCCTGCGCGCCGAGATCAACTGGCATCGCCTGTTTCACGACATGATCCGCGACTTTGACGCGAAAAAACTGGCGCAGGCGCAGGCGGCGGTCCTCAAGGCGCAGGGACTTTCTATCTGAATGTCATTGCGAGCCCCGCCATCTGCGGGGCGAAGCAATCCAGGATTTGATATTATCAAGCGTCCCCGCGCCCGGCTTCGCCTGCGGCTCCACCGGGGTCTCGGCGCACCCGTCGCGCCGAAGCTTGCGGAACGCGGAAAAGCAGGGACGGGAATGCCTGGAGATGTGGATTGCTTCGTCGCTTCGCTCCTCGCAATGACAAATTTTGTGACGATTTTCCCTAAAAACATGTGAGTCCTTCATGTAGACAGTTCCATGATTTCTGCCTAGATTGGCGCAGCCCTTCTGCGGGATGTTCTGCCTTCCCGCTCATCAACTTCTTTATACTTGCCGGAATCCGGAAAATGCGAATTGCCGTATTGAAAGAGCGCCGTCCCCATGAAACGCGCGTGGCCGCGACGCCCGACAGCGTACGCGCCCTTAAGAAGCTCGGCGCGGAAATTTCCGTCGCGGTCGAAAAGGATGCGGGCGCGGCGGCGGGCTTTTCCAATGAAGCCTATGAAAAAGCGGGCGCGGTTCTGGCCGCCGATGCCGCCGGTGCGGTAAAGGACGCCGGTCTGATCCTGAAGGTTCAACGCCCCCTGCTGGAAGTTGAAGGCCATGACGAATTGGCGGGCGTCCGGCCCGGCGCGAAGCTGGTGGCGCTTCTGTCGCCGCATAACGCCAAGAATTCGCTTTTCGCCTATGCCCAGAAGAAAGTGGACGCCTTTGCGCTGGAATTGATCCCCCGCATCACCCGCGCGCAGGCAATGGATGTTCTGTCCAGCCAGTCGAACCTTGCGGGCTACCGCGCGGTGATTGAGGCGGCGCATGTCTTCAACCGGGCTTTTCCCATGATGATGACGGCGGCCGGCACCGTCGCGCCCGCGCGCGTGATGGTGATGGGGGCGGGGGTGGCCGGACTTCAGGCCATCGCCACGGCCAAGCGTCTCGGCGCCATCGTTTCGGCTACGGATGTTCGCATGGCCGCCAGGGAGCAGGTGCAGAGCCTTGGCGCGAATTTTGTGATGGTGGAGGACGAGGAATCCCGTCAGGCCGAAACCAGCGGGGGTTACGCCAGGGAGATGAGCGAGGCCTATAAGCAAAAGCAGGCCGCCCTTATCGCCGAAACCATCAGGAAACAGGATGTGGTCATCTGCACGGCTCTTGTTCCGGGACGCCCGGCCCCCCGGCTTGTCACGGACGCCATGCTGGCCAGCATGAAGCCCGGCTCGGTTGTCGTGGATCTGGCGGTGGAAGCCGGGGGCAACTGCGAAGGCGTGGAGGCGGGAAAAATCGTGCTGCGTCATGGGGTGAAGGTGGTGGGCATTCACAATCTGCCCAGCCGCGTGCCCGCGGACTCTTCGTCGCTTTTTGCGCGGAATATCGTGAATTTCCTTGGCCTCGTGGTAGGCCAGGACGGCAATTTGTGCATTGACTGGGAAGACGAGATTATGAAATCTGTCACATTGACGCGCGACGGGCAGGTGGTGCATTCACAGTTCCGGGCGTCGTAACGGGAGGAAGCCATGACAATGGACAGCGGAAATTCGCGCGACGGGCGCGTGTCGAATATGGTCATGATGTGGATTGTCAGTCTTGGCATTTCCGTTTTCTGCTGCACGGTTTTTTCGGCGCTGGTCGCGTTTTACGTAAGCGACATCGGCAAGACGCTTATTGCGATCAACGAGCGTCTCGGCAGGCTTGAGGGGCGCAGCATGGTGATGATGACGCCCGTCATTCCCCCGCGTCCCGCGGCTCCCGCGCGGCGGATGCCGTCAATAGTCGCGCCGCCCGCCGCCGCGCCCGCGGTTGCGCCGGAACCCGTGCCCGTGCCGGTGCCGGGTGCGCCGGGGACAGCGCCTTCCGCCGCAGCGCCATCCGGCATACCGTCTTTTTCCGGCGCGGGCGAAGAGCCTTCCGCACCGCCCGCCCCTGGCGCGGGTGCGCCGGAATCCATCGTTCCTCCGGGAGCGGCCCCTGCCGCTCCCTGATCCATTGCGCGCCGGAAAGGCAGGAAAGGCAGATCGACCATGGAAAGCGGTTTTTTCATTACCGGCCTTACGGTTTTCACGCTGGCCTGTTTTGTCGGCTATTATGTGGTGTGGCGGGTGACCCCGGCGCTCCATTCGCCCCTGATGGCGGTCACCAACGCCGTCTCGTCCGTCATCATTGTGGGCGCGCTGATCGCGGCGGGGCCGGCGCAGGTTTCGGTCTCCAGCTTCCTTGGCTTTCTGGCGGTGATCCTGGCTTCGGTCAATATTTTCGGCGGATTTCTGGTTACCCAGCGCATGCTCCAGATGTACAGGAAAAAAGCTGTCCCACAAGTGAAGCGCTGAGCGTGATTTTTGTTGCAGGCATTCCAAAATTGCGAAACGGAATTCCCCTCCCTCCGGGAGGGGTTCGGGGAGGGATAAAAATGCGGGAACTATAATAGCCGTTGCCGGTTGACCCTCTCCCGGACTCTCTTCCGCCTTCGCTCTTTCGAGCTTCGCGGGCCGGAGGGAAGGGCGCGCGATCCCGGCATGTTCTTTTGCTTGTTGAGGCATACATTTGGCCGAGCCCCCCATGTCCGAACTGATCCCCTTTAGCTATCTCGTTTCCGCCGTCTGTTTCATTCTGGCCCTGCGCGGGCTGTCCTCGCCGGAAACGGCGCGGGCCGGCAACCGCTACGGCATGGCGGGCATGGCGCTGGCCATTGCCACCACGCTTGTGCTCCTGCCGCGCGTGGTGGGGGAGGTGTCGTACAATCTTATCATCCTTGGCCTGGTGACCGGCGGAGCCATCGGCGCGGTGGTGGCCGCCAGGATCAGGATGACCGCCTTGCCGCAGCTTGTGGCGGCGTTTCACTCGCTGATCGGCCTTGCCGCCGTTCTGGTGGCCTGGGCCGCGTATCTTGAGCCCGAAGCCTATGGCATCGGCATGGCGGGGGCCATTCATGCCGGCAGCCTCGTGGAAATGTCCCTGGGCCTTGCCATCGGCGCCATCACCTTTACCGGCTCCATCGTCGCCTTCGCCAAGTTGCAGGGGCTGGTTTCGGGCAAGCCGGTCATCTTCCCGCTGCAACACCCGCTTAACGCCGCGCTGGGCGCTCTCGCGCTCGTCTTGATCGGCGTGTTCGCCTTCAACCAGTCGGATGCGGCGCTGATGACGCTCACCGTGATCACGCTGCTGCTGGGCGTGCTGCTGATTATCCCCATCGGCGGGGCCGACATGCCGGTGGTCATTTCCATGCTGAACAGCTATTCGGGCTGGGCGGCCTGCGGCATCGGCTTCACCTTGCAGAACCCGCTTCTCATCATCACCGGCGCGCTGGTGGGCGCCAGCGGCGCGATCCTCAGCTACATCATGTGCAAGGGCATGAACCGCTCGATCTTCAACGTGATCCTGGGCGGCTTCGGCGGCGACGGCGGCGCGGCCGCGGCGGACAAGGGCGGCGGCGACAGGCCGGTAAAGGCCGGCTCGTCGGAAGATGCCGCCTTCATCATGAAAAACGCGGCCTCGGTCATCATCGTGCCGGGCTACGGCATGGCGGTGGCCCAGGCCCAGCACGCCTTGCGCGAAATGGCCGATTTGCTGAAAGCCGAGGGCGTGTCGGTGCGGTACGCCATCCACCCGGTGGCGGGGCGCATGCCGGGACACATGAACGTGCTGCTGGCCGAAGCCAACGTGCCCTATGATGATGTGTTCGAACTGGACGACATCAACCGCGATTTCGGCACGGCCGACGTGGCGTTTGTGATCGGCGCGAACGACGTGACCAACCCCGCCGCCAAAACCGACCCGCAATCGCCCATCTACGGCATGCCCATTCTGGACGTGGAGAAGGCCAAAACGGTCCTGTTCATCAAGCGCAGCATGGCCTCCGGCTACGCGGGCGTCGACAACGAACTGTTCTTCCGCGCCAACACCATGATGCTGTTCGGCGACGCCAAGAAGATGACCGAGGCGGTGGTGAAGGCCCTAAGCGGCGGGCATTAGCGGGATTTTGGGCGGTCTTTCATTTTTTTCGTACGGTTACGCCGGGCGTTTTGCCGGTACGGCCTGATGGTGTGGGCGCGGTCGCGTGGTGCTGCTCAGGCCGAACAGTTCCCGGCTTTCCGCAAACCCTCTCAGGCCGGCTTCGGACGTGTTTGCATGCCTGCTTGCCACAAAAGCGTGGGCTTCGGGGAAGGTATAGTCCTTCTGGTGAAGCATTTGCATAAAATCGGAAAAAGTGAACCATGTCCTTTCGCGGTTGAGCGCGAATATGCAAATGCCGGTTTTCCAGTGAGTCTTTCCATGAGACATTCGGGACAATTGGAGCCGGACAGACTGGATAGCCCTGTCAAATTCATCCCGGCCCATGCTGCGTAGCTGGTTTCTGATTTTTTTCTGCTTAATTTTTTCGCCCGGTTTTGTCACGGATCCAGCGGCACGCCGGAATAATTTGTACTTTGCCACGAAGCTGGATTTGGCGGGCACCTTAAAAAAGTAGGTGGCCTGCCACATTGTAAAGAAAAACTCATCGGCAATCTTCAGGATGACCGGATAAGGAATAAGAACTTCCTTGTTTTTGTATCTGATCGGGTAATAACTTTTTTCGTATTTAATCGCGCGAGCATCGCCAAAACACCTTTCAATGACGGGTTTTCCGCCTTCCAGCGCGTCGATGAAGGCGCCATATTCAAGCCCCCGTAACCAGCGAATGGCAGCGCTATCTTCTTGCTTTTCCTTTTCGGCTTTTTTCCTCGTTGGTTGTTGCGTATGCGTCTTGCTGACGGGCACTTGAAATTTTTTTACGGCTTCATCCTGAGAATAGCCTCTTTTGTTAAAAAAGGTTTTCATCCGTTCGAGAGGGATGAATATCCTTCCCATACTTGTCTCGAATATATAGCCACTTTCTCCAGAAATCACTTCGTTGGCGCAGTCTCGCAAAACGACGGGACCTCTTCCGGCCATAATGTTTTCGAAATCTTTTTTTCCAAGAATGTCGAGGACGAGGAGAAAAAATTCGGCAGAGGTCTGATTGGGAAAATCCGGCATGAGAAAAGTTTTTTTAACAGGATTATGGCGCGGCTATATTATACCGGTTTTACGAAAGTAAATCCCTCGCCGCCGCGCCCGGATCCGGCTGGTTTAAAAGGTTTTCGCCAACCAGAAAGCTTGAGACGCCGCAGGCCATTAACCTTTGCACGTCCGCGCGCGTTTTGATGCCGCTTTCGGATACCACCAGTCCGCCTTCCGGCAGAAGGGGGGCCAGGCGTTCCGTCGTGGCAAGATCGGTCTGCAACGTCTTCAAATTCCGGTTATTGATGCCGATCATGGCCGGGCCCTTGGCGGAAAGGCGAAGGGCGCGGGAAAGCTCGTCTTCGTCATGAACCTCGATCAGCGCCGCCATGCCGTAGCGCGCGGCAAGGTTCAGCATGTCCTGCGCCAGGACGTCTTCCAGGCAGGCCAGGATCAGCAGTACGCAGTCGGCGTCCAGCGCGCGGCTTTCGGCGATTTGCCATGGATCGACCATGAAATCCTTGCGCAGAACGGGCAGATGGGTTGCCGCGCGCGCCTCGCGCAGATGCCGGGGATCGCCCTGAAAATGCAAGGGCTCGGTCACGACCGAAAGACAGCTTGCCCCGGCCTTGGCGTAGGCGCGGGCGATATCGACCGCATCGAAACCGGCGCGGATCAGCCCGGCGCTGGGCGACGCTTTTTTGATCTCCGCGATCAGGCCGATTTGCCCCGCCTGCCTCGCGCGCAAGAGCGGGCCGCAAAAATCACGCGGGCCGGGGGCGGCAAGCGCTTCACCCTCGATTTTGGCGAAAGGCTTTTCTTCCATAAGAGGCGCGAGGGCGCGGCGCGTGTCGTCGGTAATGCGGGAAAGAATGTTGTCGTCGCCGTTCATCATGTGTCTTTCGATGACAGGGCCGCCAGTTTTTCAAGCGCTCCCAGCGCCGCGCCGCTATCCAGTGAATCGGCCGCGCAAGCAAGGCCTTGCCGGAAATCCTTCGTCTTGCCGGCCACGATGAATCCGGCCGCGGCGTTCAGCATGACGATATCGCGGCAGGGACCTTTTTCGCCTTCCAGCAAGGCGCGCAGGCGCCGGGCGTTGGTTGGCGCGTCACCGCCTTTCAGGGCATCCAGCGTGCCTTTGGGAATATCAAACGTGGCGGGATCAAGCGTGAAGCCGCCGGTGCGCCCGTCTTCTTCCAGCGTGGCGATATCCGTTGGGCCGGTGGTGGTGATTTCATCCAGCCCGTCCCGGCCATGCACGACATAAACGCGGCGGCTGCCGAGTTCTTTCAGAATTTCAGGAAAGACGGAAAGGAAATTTTTATCATACACGCCAATAATCTGATACTTCGCATTGGCGGGGCTGGCTAAAGGTCCCAGCAGGTTGAAGATGGTGCGCACGCCAAGCTGCTTGCGCAGGCCGGCCACGCGCTTCATGGCGGGGTGATAAAGGGGCGCGGCCAGATAGCAGATGTTGGTTTCTTTGAGGGCCTGTTGCATGACGGGCGGCGGCACGTCGGTGCGCACGCCAAGGGCGGCCAGGACGTCGGTCGAGCCGCTTTGGGCCGAGACGGCGCGGTTGCCATGCTTGGCCACCCGCACGCCGCCGCCCGCCAGAACGAAGGCCGCGGCGGTGGAGATGTTCAGTGTGCCGTGCATGTCGCCGCCGGTGCCGCAGCAGTCCAGCGCGTCTTCCGCGCCCTCGAACAGGATCATGCGCTCGCGCAAGGCCTTGGCCGCGCCGGTCATTTCCTCCTTGCCGAAACCGCGGCGGTTGAGATCAAGCAGAAAGGATGAGATGGCGGAATCCTCCATCCTGCCGTCCAGCATCCGGCCGATGGCGGCCTGCACGTCCGCGCCGGAGCGGGGGGAGGTTTGGAAAGAAGATGAGGGTTGCATATGTGTTATCAGGGTTTGTCCCTTACCTTACGCATATTCCCGCGTCCTTCGGGCGCTTGCCCGGAATGTTCGTGTCATATCAGGCATCCACGGCACAAGGCATCCTTGCGGACAGGCCCGCTTGCGTCAGGAAGTTTTTCAGCATGGCGTGACCATGTTGCGAGGCGATGCTTTCGGGATGAAACTGCACCCCCGCCAGGGGCAGAGTCTTGTGCCGAAGCGCCATGATGAGGTCTTGCGCGTTCCACGCCGCCGCTTCCAGACAATCGGGCAGGCTGTCGCGCGCCACGATCAACGAGTGATAACGGGTTCCTTCCAGCGGCGAGGGGATGCCTTGAAACATGCTCTTGCCGTCATGGCTGATGCGGTCGGTCTTGCCGTGAACGGGCGCGGGGGCGCGAATCACCTTGCCGCCGAAGGCCTGTCCGATGGCCTGATGGCCAAGGCAAACGCCCAAAAGCGGCACCGGGACGCGGGCGGCCGCCGTGATAAGGTCAAGGCAGATGCCGGCGTCGGAGGGCGTGCCGGGGCCGGGCGAGAGGATGATGGCGGAAGGCTTGAGCGCCAAGGCTTCTTCCGCCGAAAGCGTATCGTTGCGCTTGACGACCATCTCCGCGCCAAGCTCGCCGAGATAGTGGTAGAGGTTGTAGGTAAAGGAATCGTAATTGTCGATCAGCAGAAGCATACCGGCAGGACCCATGCTATTTATGTGCTTCAACCCTAGTAAACTTTCCTGGTAAATGCAAAAGCCAAGCGGCAGGATCGGGCAGCTTGAAAACCTGGGGGGATCGCGGCGCTTATCGTTTTGTTCTATCATTCTTAATCCATGACGGCTGGAAAAATTCCTGAATATTTGCGCAAGGCGGCGGGCCACAACCGGCGGAAGCTTCTGGCGCTGGTCCTGCTGGTGCTGGCTGTCTGTGGCGGGCTGCTATACCGGCATTATGATCCGGCGCCCCGGCCGGTCTCGCCCGTTTTCCAGGAGGTGATTGCCCGGCTACAGGAAACGCCCGTTTCTCCGCCCATGACCGAGGCGCGGCCTTCCGTTACGCCTCGCCCGCGCATTGCCATCGTGATCGACGATGTGGGGCTTGATCCCGGAATAAGCCGCCGTGTCATGGCCCTGCCCGCCTACGTGACGCTCGCCTTCCTCCCCTATGCGCCGGAGGCGCAGCGGCAGGTGGATGAGGCCCGCGCCGCCGGGCATGAAATCTTTCTTCACTTGCCGATGGAGCCGGAAGGCGGGGAGGATCCCGGTCCGCATGCGCTTTATGTCGATATGGATGAAGAGGATTTGCGCAGGACGATCCATGACAATCTTGCGTCCTTCCGCGGTTATGTGGGCGTGAACAACCATATGGGCAGCCGCTTTTCCGCCGACGCGCGCGGAATGGAAATCTTGATGGAGGAATTGCGCGCGCGCGAATTAATCTATCTTGACTCGCGCACAACCCCCGCAACGCTGGGCGAGCAGATTGCGCGTGAATGGGGAGTCTTGACCGCAAGACGTCATGTTTTTCTGGACAATAAGACCCATGAAGACGCGATTGCGCGCGCATTCGCAAAATTGATCAGGATTGCCGATCAACAGGAATATGCGCTGGCCATCGGGCATCCGCATGACGTCACGCTTGAAATGCTGCGGGCTCTTCTGCCATATATGGAAGAGAGATATGAACTTGTGCCCGTCAGCGCGCTCGCGCGCTAGGTTCAATGGACAATTACCAACACGGACATTCCCGCGACCCGGCTACGCTAAAGCTACGCCGGGCCCTTTTGCAAGTGCGCCCTGCGTAGCCGAAGGCGAAGCAGGGAAGCGGGAATCCCGTTTTATTATTCGAACAATAAACAAATGGGATTCCGGGTCGCGGTTGCTGCGCAACCTTGCCCGGAATGTTCATTTAGGGTCTGGACTCAATTAAGCAGGTTTTTTATTCGAAAAAACAACTTCTCACCCCGGCCCCGGTTTTCACCGGGGCAGGCTCCAGCCGGGGTCCAGCATGAAGCCGGAGGCTTCATGCAACCGCCTTCGGCGGTTGCTGGATTCCGGCTTCTCCGCCTCCGCAAGCTTCGGCGCGACGGGTGCGCCAAGACCTCGGCGTAGCCGAAGGCGAAGCCGGGCGCCGGAATGAGCAGTTATCTGTTTGGTTTGATTCATTTCTAATTGAGT
>JANQEX010000076.1 GCA_028278105.1 Alphaproteobacteria bacterium
CATTGAAGTCCTTGCGGGGATCATCCGCTGCGTGCGGAAACGGGGGAACTTTAGGGAAATACTCTTAATCGTTGCTTAAAATTTCGGGGATTTGGGGTGTAAACTCCTGATCCATACAGGACCGGCGCGCCCTGCCTGTTGCCGTTTGCATGGCGCGTTCGACGGTGCGGCCATGGTCGACAGCAAATGCCAGCAAGTCCGATCTACAAAGTCCGATGAATTTCCTCATAAGGCACCTCTTAGGAAAGGGGTGAGTCGGAACATGTATTCGGGAGTGAAAGTGTAACCGACCTCCATTACATTGCAATAAACTATGTGGAGGGTGCGCACTCGTGCCCGACACAAAAAAAGCTTTCGCATTTACCGCATTAACTTCAATTGACAGTCCACGATAATCACAGCCTGTGAACAAGTTTTTGGCTGAAGCGAAGGCATGCCGCGCTTATTCTCGCGGACTTTGCTGCTCCGGTCCTGCCATCCTGTTTCCATGACATCAAATCCCGTCGCGCTTCGCCCTTCCGCCCCCGTCCCCGCGACGCCGGCGCGGACTCCTCCGCATAACCTGGACGCCGAGCAGGCTTTGCTGGCCGCGATCCTCTCCAACAATCTTGCCTATGAAAAAGTCGGCGAGTTCCTGCGGCCCGATCATTTCTACAACCCGGTTTTCGGCAGGATTTTTGGCGCCATTTCAATCGTCATCGAGCGCGGGCAAAAGGCCGATGCCATCACGCTGCGGCATTTCTTTGCCAGCGATGCCGAGATCCAGCAACTCGGCGGGGCCGATTATCTGGCCCAGCTTGCCGGAAGCTATGTCAGCATCATCAACGCCGCCGACTACGGCCACACCATTCACGACCTTTACCTGCGCCGCGCGCTGGTGGATATCGGCACCGACACGGTGAACAAGGCATTCGAAGGCGATGTGGCCGCCCCCGCCATCGGCCAGATCGAGGAAGCCGAGCAAAGCCTGTTCCAGCTTGCCACCACCGGCGACCTGCGCGGCGGGTTCGTATCCTTGAAAGACTCGCTGCATCTGGCCAGGCAAATGGCCGAAGCCGCCCACAAGCGCGACAGTCATATCAGCGGCGTCCCCACCAAACTGCGTGACCTTGATTTCAAAACCGGCGGGCTGCAACCCTCCGACCTTGTGATCCTGGCCGGACGTCCTTCGATGGGCAAAACGGCGCTGGCCACAAATATCGCCTTCAACGCCGCGCGCGCCTTCATGGAAACCGGCGGCAAGGAAGGCGCCGTGACGGGATTCTTTTCCCTGGAAATGTCGGCCGAGCAGCTTGCCACCCGCCTCATCAGCGAATACACCCGCATCCCTTCCAATGAAATCCGCCGTGGGCAGATCCGCACCGACCAGTTCGACGTCATCGTGGACGGCATACGCCAGCTTGAGCGCGTGCCCTTGTATATCGACGACACGCCCGCCCTTTCGGTGGCGGCCCTTCGCACCCGCGCCCGCCGCATGAAACGCTCGGCCCATGGCCTCGGCCTGATCGTGATCGACTATCTTCAGCTTATGCAGGGCGCGGGCAACCGGCGCGAGGAAAACCGGGTTCTGGAAATTTCGGAAATCACCCGCGGGCTGAAAGCCCTTGCCAAGGAGTTGAACGTGCCGGTACTGGCGCTGTCGCAGCTTTCCCGCGCCGTGGAGCAACGCGAAGACAAGCGTCCGCAGCTATCCGATCTGCGTGAATCCGGCGCCATTGAACAGGATGCCGACGTGGTGATGTTCGTTTTCCGCGAGGAATATTATCATTCCCGCAGCCAGCCCACCCAACTCGCCAACGAAACGCGCGAGCGGTTCGAAACCCGTTATCAGGAATGGATGGAAAAGGGCAACCGCGTCAACAATATCGCCGAAGTCATCATCGCCAAGCAGCGCCATGGCCCTATCGGCACGGTGGAACTGCACTTCGAGGGTGAGTTCACCCGCTTCTCCGATCTGGAAAAGCGTGATTTGCAGATGTGATAAAAAAACAGGGCTCCCTATTGAAGCCCTGTTCCTTGTTCTTCAAACGCCGGGCGGCTACTTCACCTGCCAGCTTCCATCCACGCATTGAATCGTGACCAACGAGCCGTCGCCTGATCCAGGAAGATAGTCGAAATCGTCCACCCCCCAGACAATTCCGCCATCACTGAATGAAACATTGAGCTGCTGTTTGGCGATGGCTCCATGCTGGTATGTCTTGTTGTAGGCATGAGAGGCGTAACCATAGCCCCAGCAACTGGTCGCCAGATTGCCATTCCAGCACACGGAATAGCCTGTGCCCGGAAAGGCTTCGTAAGCGACCATATCCCTGTACCACCAACCATTATATGTGTACACATTGCTCTGGCAAGACCGGCTGCCCGTGGAAACGGACACGCAAACAAGCTGCCCGCCGGAACTGGTCAGCACTTCTCCATCGCCACAGCTTGGAATGCTGATCTGCTTGGTAACGGCGCATTGAAAGCTCAGGCCGTTATAGGTAAGAAATTCGTCGGTGCCACAGGTCGGAATTTCATCGGTGCGGTTGACGCAGATGAAGCCCGAACCGTCAAAGGTCAATACCTGGTCGGCGCCGCAGGTGGGCACATTGGTTGACCCGCAGGTGTACTCCGAACCATCGAAGGTCAGGAATTCATTCGCGCCGCAAGCGGGCGGAGCGGCAACCGTTTTACAGATAAACTGGCCCCCTTCCATCACCACATGCTGTTCCTCGTAACAGGTGGGTATGGCCAGATTCATCACCTGCTGGCCCGTGGCGCACATCGTGGTGGTGGTGCCATCCTGCCAGGTGATCACGCGCTGCTCGCTGCGCGAACAGCTTGCGGGCGGGAATACCGTGGCGCTTGGGTCACCCGCAAAGGCCGGACTGCCTGCCACAACGGCAAGGGCAAATAAAAGGATGAGGAAAAAATGACGCATGATGAGGCCTCCTGATATTCTTAACGCCACCCGGGATTCACCAGACTGTGGGATACCCAGGTGCCATTCACGCATTGCAGATAGTTATCCGCGGTACAGTATTCATCTAGAGGTCCGTTATAGTATCCACAGGGAATGATCTCGCCATTCGGGTGGTCTCTTGTGCCCGCGTATTGGCCACGGCCCACGACGGAGTAACCGTTGCGCGGATCGTAGGGACAGTAACCCGGCGGTCCTATTCCTACTGGATAGGTATGGAGTTGTGACGTGCCCCCGCAAGGCAGGCTTGGGAAAATCTCAATCTCATAAAAGGAGTGACAAGGGCTAATTTTACTACAACGCCCGACTTGCCAAACCTCCGTTACGCAGGCGGCGGCGCTACTGGCCACGGGCATGCTATCGCAATAGAAGCTTGCACCGTCGGCCTTGACAAACTGATCGGCCGCGCAGGCAGGAATGTTTACCTGTTGCGTGCTGGCGCATTGAAACGCGCCATTATAGGTGAGGAACTGGTTTGGCGCGCAGGTGGGAATTTCGTCGGTGCGGTTGACGCAGATGAAGCCCGAACCGTTAAAAGTCAATACCTGGTTGGCGGCGCAGGTGGGCACATTGGTCGCGCCGCAAGTATAGCTGCGGCCGTCGAAGGTCAGGAATTCATTCGCGCCGCAGGCGGGGGGACTGGCAACCGTTTTACAGATAAACTGCCCGCCTTCCCTCACAACAAACTGACCTTCGCCGCAAACCGGAATGGCCAGGTTCATCACCTGCTGGCCCGTGGCGCACATTGTGGTGGTGGTGCCGTCCTGCCAGGTAATCACGCGCTGTTCGCTGCGCGAACAGCCTGCGGGCGGAAATACCGTGGCGTTCGGATCACGCGCAAAGGCCGGACTGCTTGCTACAACGGCAAAGACAAGTAAAAGGGTGAGGAACAAGTGGCGCACGGCAATGCCTCTTTAAGGAAAAGCTTCGCCCATTCTAGGTTCGCGCCCTTAAGACCCCCTGAATCTTTGATAAAATTTGATTAAACCTTGCGTAAAATACCGCCAACCGGTGCCGTAGGGAGGGGTTGGGTAACGGGGTCTCAAGGGCCATTAAGGGGCACAAGGATCTTTTTCGTTGACCCCATTGATCCCTTCCCTCTCGACCCTTTTGCAAAACTCCGTCTCTTCAGCCAAAAATAATCCAATGATTGGCCACAATATGATGGCGGAGCGATCAAGCCGCCTTTAGCAACCCGTCGCGGCGGAACATGTCCTTGATGCCGCGGACGGCCTGGCGCGAGCGCGCCTCGTTCTCAATCAGGGCAAAACGAACATACGCATCGCCGAATTCCCCGAATCCGATGCCGGGCGAAACCGACACCAGCGCGTCCTTCATCAGTTTCCTGGTGAACTCCAGCGATCCCAGGCTGCGATAGGCTTCGGGAATCTTCGCCCACACATACATGCTGGCCTTCGGCTTCTCCACCATCCAGCCCGCCTCGTGCAGGCCTTTCACCAGCACGTCACGGCGCTTCTGATAGGTTGCACAAATCCGCGCCACGCAATCCTGCGGCCCTTCCAGCGCGGCGATGGACGCCACCTGAATGGGCGTGAAGGTGCCGTAGTCGTAATAGCCCTTGATGCGCGACAGCGCGCCCACAAGCGTCGTGTTGCCTACCATGAATCCCACGCGCCAGCCCGCCATGTTGTAGCTTTTGCTCATGGTGAAGAATTCCACCGCCACGTCGCGCGCGCCCGGCACCTGCATGATGGAAGGGCATTTCCAGCCGTCGAAGCAGATATCGGCGTAGGCCAGGTCCTGCACCACATAGATTCCATGCTCGCGCGCCAGATTGACGATGCGCGCGAAGAAATCCAGCTCCACGCATTGCGCGGTGGGATTGGCGGGAAAATTGATGATCAGCATCTTGGGCCTGGGAATGCTGAGCTTGATGGCCTTTTCCAGCTCGCCGAAAAAATCCTGGCCGGGACCGATGGGAACCTGCCGCACATCGGCGCCGGCAATCACCGGACCGTAGATATGGATGGGATAGCTGGGATTGGGCACGATCACCGCGTCGCCCTTGTCCAGCGTGGCCAGCGCCAGATGCGCGATGCCTTCTTTTGATCCAATGGTGACAATCGCCTCGCTCTCAGAATCAAGCTCCACGCCATAGCGCGTCTTGTACCAGGCGCAGATGGCGCGGCGCAGGCGGGGGATGCCCTTGCTGGCGGAATAGCCGTGCGTATTGGGCCGCTGGGCGGCCTCCATCAGCTTGTCGACGATATGCCGGGGCGTGGGGCCGTCGGGATTGCCCATGCCGAAATCGACGATATCGAGCCCGCTTCGCCGCGCGCTCATTTTCAGTTCGGACGTGATGTTGAAGACGTAAGCGGGAAGCCGCTGGATCCGGGCGAATTCGCCCGGCAAGGGGGAGGACATGCGAAGCCTCAAAACGTCAGCGCCTGAAACCGTTCAAGCGACGCGCCGCATGGATCAGGCGGCAAGTTGATCATATCCAGGGGTTTCCGGTTTAGGCAAGAGGCATTTATCATCTTCATATGCATATTCCGGGCAAGCGCGCCCCGGCCCGGAATCCCATTTATTTTCTGTTCGAAGAATAAAATGGGATTCCGGGTCGTGGGAATGCTTATGGTATAAGTTGCCGATTATGCTGCCCATGCGTTATTCCCACCGGGACAACTTTGCTCCCCTCGCCCGCCTTGCCTGGCCGGATGCCGCGCGCGGCATGGGCATTCTGCTGATCGTGCTGGGGCATGTGGAGCGGGAGTTGCTGAGCCTCGGCCTTGCCTCCGGCCCGGTCTGGAACGGGATGGATTACGCCATCCATTGCTTTCATATGCCCTTGTTCTTCTTCCTTTTCGGGCTGAACGTGCCGCGCTCCCTGGAAAAGAAAGAGAGTCCCGCCTTCATAAAAGACAAAATCGGAACGCTTTTATTTCCCTGCTATTTGTGGTCGCTGATCCAGGGCGGGCTGCAATCCGCCTTTGCCGCGCAAACAAATGGAGATGCCGGCGCCGGCGATTTGCTCGCCATCCCCTGGCAGCCGATTGGCCAGTTCTGGTTTCTTCTGGCCCTGTTCGGAATGTGGATCCTGGCGTTGCTGTTTAAGAAACGGGACAAGGCTTTTCTGCTGGTTGCCGTTCTGGCTTATGTCTTCGGCGTCGCCCTGCCGCTTCCCGGCGTGCTGGGCGGCCTGGCCTGGGGAATGATTTTCTTTGCCGCGGGCATGCGGCTCTCCAGCGGGTTGTCTCATGCAACATTTGAGCATTTCCGGGTAAAACAAGCACGTCACCCCCGCGACGGCGGGGGTCCACGCTTTAAATCCATTGATTACAAGCAAGGGAATTTTAAAGCGTGGATGCCCGCCTTCGCGGGCATGACACATCAACTTGGCGGTGTCATGTTTCTTGTTGCCATGCTCATATTATACTGTGTCACTGCCGTGGCGGGTTTTTATCTGTCGCAAGACAGCCGCTCGATCTTCGCCCTGCCGGCGGCGTTCTCCGGCATCGCCGTTGCCATTCTCCTGTGGCAAAAAATCAAGGGCCCCTTGCATGAATTGTTCGCGGCGCTAGGCCGCATGGCGATGAGCATATTCGTGATGCATGTTATCGCGGCGTCGGGCTGCCGCATCATTCTTCAACGGCTGGGCGTGGAGGATGCGCCGCTGCTCCTGGTTTTCTGCACTGTGGCCGGAATTATCCTCCCCGCCCTTGCCCATGCCGCGCTGGCGCGCGCCGGGCTGCTGGCTTTTTTTGGCCTCGCGCCTTTGCCAAGGAAACCTGCGGCAAGCCGCACCTAATGGTCCGCAGGAACATAATATTTTTCAGTCCTCTTCCAGAAATGAATGGTTTTTGCATGAATGCAGGATATCTTTTTCCAACTGTTTACTTTCACAAACAGAGTGTATATTGGCAAAATGTTTAACGATGACAAATCTGCATACTTCATTTATTTGCCTGAATTATCGCACCAGTGGCATGGCGTACGGACAGTACACAGCCTTCGCCTTTATCATTGCTTCTTCTCACCTAAAAAAACGGAATTGGTGCTAAAAACGCCCGCTGGGTATATAGACAATACTTGTTTTTATGTTGATCTTGACAAGGGGGAGGTTTTTCCTGCCTGTTTGATCCTCGGGGCCGAAACATTCGAACGTCTCGCGGTCTCTGTACACCACACACCCCCCTTGCCCCTCTCACTTATCGAAAGCATCAAAGCTGGAAGATTCTATTCCTCTGCCGAGATTCACGGCCCTTACGTGTTCGATCCTGTCCATCCCGTTGGCAACAACGTGGTGCGCATTGAAGACATTTTTGGTCGTGCCAACGGAGATATCAAGGATCCGGCCCTGTACGAAAGAATGACCGACAGCCAATTCGGGAACCTTGCCCGTGGCTGGCAGTCACACTGGGAAGAGCCACTTCCACTCCTGCCTTGTCAGAAAAAATTCCGTCGGCAGCCACCTCCCCCAACTGCTCCGCAGACTTAGGCCCAAGACCATTTTGAATGAATCCCGCAGAACGTCCGCGGGTTGCCGCAGCTTACATTGACACTTTGTTCTCCGTTGGCTACCGTACCTTGCTCTTCCCAGACGGCATATGACCAACACCGCCCCAACCCTTCCCGTCCGCGTCCGGTCGCAGGCCCTTGATCTCCTGCAACTGCTGGGGCGGACCTTTCTTGTCTTTTTGCAGGCCACCGGCAATTTCGCCTTTTTCACCATCCGCAGCCTCAGCCATTGCCTGCGCCCGCCGCTTTACCTGTCGCAGATCGGGCGGCAGTTCATGGATATCGGCTATTACTGCCTGCCGGTCGTGGGCCTGACCACCCTGTTCTCCGGCATGGTGCTGGCGCTGCAAAGCTATACCGGCTTTTCGCGCTATGCGGCGGGCGCCGAAAGCGCCATCGCCAATATCGTGGTTATCTCCATCACGCGCGAGTTGGGGCCGGTGATGGCGGGGCTGATGGTGGCGGGACGCATCGGCGCTTCCATCGCGGCCGAGATCGGCACCATGCGCGTGACCGAGCAGATCGACGCGCTGACCACCCTTTCCACCCATCCCTACAAATACCTGATCGTGCCCCGCCTGCTGGCCGGCATATTGATGCTGCCGCTGCTGGTGGCGGTGGGCGACGTGATCGGCGTGTTCGGCGGCTATCTGATCAGCGTTTACCGCCTGGGATTCAACGCCAGCAACTATCTGGACCAGACCCTTCGTTTTGTTGAAAGCATCGACGTGATTTCCGGTCTGGTCAAGGCGGCCGTGTTCGGCTTTATCGTCACGTTGATGGGCTGCTACTTTGGATTCAACTCCAAAGGCGGCGCGCAGGGCGTGGGCACGGCCACCACCAACGCGGTGGTGTCGTCCTCCATCCTCGTCCTGACCTTGAATTACTTCATCACCGGCCTGTTCTTCGGCGCACGATAATGAGAAAAAGATTTCCCAATGAACAACGGACGTCCCCGCGCAGGTGGGGGCGGGAATGCCTTCTGTAAGAACAACCTGGTGTCCTCATGGCCCTCAACACCAAAATCCAGCTCAAGGACGTCTATAAGGCCTTCGGCAGCAAGAAGGTGCTGAACGGCGTTTACCTGTCGGTTGAAAAGGGCCAGTCGCTGGTGGTGATCGGCGGGTCGGGCACCGGCAAATCGGTGATGATCAAGAGCATTCTCGGCATCGTGGAAGCCGACAGCGGCTCGATCCGGATCGACGGCGAGGAAACCCGCGGCGCGGCCGGCAAGAAGCGCGAGGCGGTGCTGGACCAGTTCGGCATGCTGTTTCAGGGCTCGGCGCTGTTCGACAGCCTGCCGGTTTGGCGAAACGTGTCCTTCAAGCTTTTGCAGGCGCGGCGCATGCCCCCCAGGGAGGCGCGTGATCTGGCCATTGAAACCCTGGGCCAGGTGGGGCTTGGACCCGAAGTGGCCGGTCTTTATCCCGCCGAACTGTCGGGCGGCATGCAAAAGCGCGTGGCGCTTGCCCGCGCCATCGCCGCCAGGCCGGAAATCATTTTCTTCGATGAGCCCACCACCGGCCTTGATCCCATCATGGCCGACGTGATCAACGAGCTGATCGTGGAATGTGTGCGCAAGCTGGGCGCCACCACCATCTCCATCACCCACGACATGGCCTCGGCCCGCAAGATCGCCGACCGCATCGCCATGATTTACGAGGGCAAGATCATCTGGGAAGGCCGCAAGGACGAGATCGACCATTCCGGCAACCCCTATGTGGACCAGTTCATCCACGGCCGCGCCGAAGGGCCCATCCAGATGCAGGTTTTAAGGCCATGACCCTCTTGACGGGAGAGCGTTTTGTATATACATTACATCCGATACGAATGGGACGAGGAAAAAGCCGCCGCCAATTTAAAGAAACATGGCATTGCCTTTGCCCTTGCCGAGGACTTTGATTGGGAAAACGCGGAAATCATTCCCGACGGCCGCCGGGAATACGGGGAGCAGAGATTCCTTGCCTATGGCATGATCGGCAAACGGCTGCATGTCATGGTTTATACGCCAAGAAAAGGCGCGATAAGGATCGTCGGCTTGCGCAGGGCAAATGAACGCGAGAGAAGGCAATATGAAGAAAACAAGGAAACCGAGGAAACCTAAAAATATTTCGCAGAAAGATTGGGATTCCGTGGATGTGCCGGAGCTTTCCGCCGAAGAACTGCGGCGCATGCGTCCCGCGCGCGAGGTCACGCCGGAGATTGTGGAAGCCTATCTCCGCACCCGTTCCACCCGGCCTGAAACGAACAAAATGCCCATTTCCATCCGCCTGTCGCGCGACGTGCTGGAACATTTCAAATCCACCGGCGCGGGCTGGCAGACGCGGCTTGATCACGCCCTGCGGCTGCTGATCGGCAAATAACGGCGGCGAAAGCCGGAACGGGCCGCCTTTTCCGCAAGCCTTCAGCCCTGTACACTGGCGGCCATGAGCAAAAGTCTCACCCACTATGTCTGCCAAAGCTGCGGCGCCATCGCCCCGAAATGGAGCGGGCGGTGCGACGCCTGCGGGGCCTGGAACACACTGGTGGAGGAAGTGGCCGCTCCCGCGCCCGCCAAAAGCCTTGCCGCCACCCGGCCGCGCGGCAAACAGGCGCGCACCGAATTCGTTTCCCTGCAAGGCGCAAGCGAGCAGCCCGCCCGCCGCACGACCGGCATTGGCGAGTTCGACCGGGTGTGCGGTGGCGGGCTTGTGCCGGGCTCCGCCGTGCTGGTGGGCGGCGATCCGGGCATCGGCAAGTCCACGCTGCTGCTCCAGGTTCTGGCGCGCCTTTCACAAGCCATGCCGTGCGCCTATGTCTCCGGCGAGGAGTCGATTGACCAGATCCGCCTTCGCGCGCGACGCCTGGAACTGGAGAACGCCGCCCTTCATCTTGCCGCCACCAACAATGTGCGCGAGATCGTGGGCGCGATGCGCGAGAAAGACGCTCCCGCCGTCATCGTGATCGACAGCATCCAGACCATGTTCGCCGATGTGCTGGATTCCGCGCCGGGCACGGTGGCGCAGGTGCGCGCCTCGGCGCAGGAGCTGATCGCCGCCGCCAAAAAACGCCATACCTGCCTGTTGCTGGTCGGCCATGTGACCAAGGAAGGCGCGCTGGCGGGCCCGCGCGTGCTGGAGCATATGGTGGATACGGTCTTGTATTTCGAGGGCGAGCGCAGCCACCATTTCCGCATCCTGCGGGCGGTGAAGAACCGCTTCGGCGCCACCGACGAAATCGGCGTGTTCGAAATGAGCACGCTGGGGCTGGAGGAGGTGGGCAACCCCTCCGCCTTGTTCCTGTCCAGCCGGACGGACGCCGCGTCGGGCACGGCCGTGTTCGCGGGCATGGAAGGCACGCGGCCGATGCTGATGGAAATTCAGGCTCTCGTCGCGCCGTCCAATCTTGGAACGCCGCGGCGCTCTTCGGTGGGATGGGATAACGCCCGGCTCGCCATGCTGCTGGCCGTGCTGGAAGCGCGGGCGGGACTCGCCACCGGCTTTAACGATGTTTACCTGAACGTCACGGGCGGTCTGCGGGTGAGCGAGCCGGCGGCCGACCTTGCCGTGGCGGCGGCGCTGATGTCTTCCCTTTCTGGCGAGCCCGCGCCGAACGACGCGGTGCTTTTCGGCGAAATCGGCCTTTCGGGCGAAATACGCGCCGTGCCGCAGACCGAGGCGCGCCTGAAGGAAGCCGCCAAGCTCGGCTTCAGACAGGCCATGATTCCACCCCTTCCGGACAAAAAAGGCGGCGCCCCCCCTGCCATGGCCCATGGGCTGCAACTCACGTTTTTAAGTCATGTGGCCGAGCTTAGGCCCCTGTTCGCGGGGCTCCCGCAAGCCAAAAAAGCCGGATAAGAAAGCGAAAAAGGCCTGTTTTTCAGTGGCGCGCGCCGCTATGATCCGCCCCAGGAGACGGGAACAAGCTTCCCGCCCGCACAGGATCCCAGGGGAAGGGGCGCATGCCGCACACGGCTGTTGATATCGTCGTGATTGCCGTCATTCTTGTTTCGGCGGTTTTTGCCTTTGTCCGCGGACTAACGCGCGAGGCCTTGTCGCTGGGCTCCTGGCTGCTGGCGATTTACCTGTCCTTCACGCAATATCCGCGCGTCACGCCCTTTCTGGAATCGAGCTTCTCCAATCCCATGATCCGCGATTTCGTGGCGGGGATCATCATCTTCGCGGCGGTGATGCTGCTGCTGCTCCCCATCGGGCTTTATCTTCGCGGATTCGTAAAGGGCGAGCAGGTGACCGCCATTGACCGCTCGCTGGGATTTGTATTTGGCGCGGCGCGCGGTTATCTGCTGGTGGCCATCCTTTACCTGATCGTCGCCTGGCTGATGCCGGAAGAAAAGCAGCCCCTTTGGCTCAGAGAGGCCAATACCCGGCCCGCGCTGGTCTACGGCGCCAACCTCCTCCGCGACATGATCCCCGCCGAACAGCGCAACCTTCTGGAAAGCAAGGCAGATCCCTCGGCCGCGGAAGACGATTCGTTCGCGGAAGACTTCGCCCCCGAAGAGGAAAGCCCGGAATATCCGGACGAACAGGGTTCCACGCTGGATGGAAAGATCGACCAGCTTGACCAGGTGATTCACAATACCACGTCACAGGGACAGGGAGGTCCATAAAACCGCGATGCCCCGCCTGACGCCCACCACCTCCCCCTTCGATGGCGACCATCTCCGTGAGGAGTGCGGGGTCTTCGGCATTACCGGCGTGAATGACGCCAGCGCCATGGTCGCCCTTGGGCTTCACGCCCTCCAGCATCGCGGACAGGAGGCTGCGGGCATTGTTTCCTTTGATGGCGAGCATTTCCATGCCCATCACGCCTTGGGCCATGTGGGCAAGAACTTCAGCCGCGGCGAGGTGATCCGCCGCCTGATGGGACATGCCGCCATCGGCCATAACCGCTACGCCACCACCGGCGAAACCGCCTTGCGCAATGTGCAGCCTTTTTTCGCCGATTTCGACTTCGGCGGCTTCGCCCTGGCCCATAACGGCAACCTGACCAACGCCTGCACGCTGCGCAAGGAACTGATAAGAAAGGGTAGCCTGTTCCACTCCACCACCGACACCGAGGTGATCATCCACCTCATGGCGCAATCGCGCCAAAACACGCCGGTCGATCGGCTGATCGACGCGCTGAAGCAGGTGGAAGGGGCCTATTCCCTCATCTGCCTGACGCCCCATGCCATTATCGGCGTGCGCGATCCGCTGGGCGTGCGCCCGCTGGTGCTGGGCAAGCTGGGCGACGGGCATGTGCTGGCTTCCGAAACCTGCGCGCTGGATATCATCGGCGCCGACTATGTCCGCGATATCGAGCGCGGCGAACTGGTGGTGGCCGATGGCCAGAACGTAACCAGCTACCGCCCCTTCGAATCCGCCGAAGACCGCTTTTGCGTGTTCGAATATATCTATTTCGCCCGGCCCGACAGCGCGCTACACGGCCATTCGGTTTACGACATCCGCAAGAAAATCGGCATGGAACTTGCCAGGGAGCATCCCGCCCCCGCCGACGTGGTGGTGCCGGTGCCGGATTCAGGAGTGCCCGCCGCCATCGGCTATGCCACGCAAAGCGGCTTGCCGTTCGAGCTTGGCATTATCCGCAATCACTATATCGGCCGCACCTTCATCGAACCCACCGACAATATCCGCCATCTGGGCGTCAAGCTGAAGCATAACGCCAATGCCTCTCTCCTGAAGGACAAGCGCGTGGTGCTGATTGACGACAGCATCGTGCGCGGCACCACCTCGACCAAGATCGTGGAAATGGTGCGCCAGGGCGGCGCGAAGGAAGTGCATTTGCGCATCTCCTCGCCGCCCACCCGGCATAGCTGCTTTTATGGCGTGGACACGCCGCAAAAGGAAAAATTGCTGGCGCACCGATTCACCATTCTGGAAATGGCGAAGCTGATCGGCGTGGACAGCCTGGCCTTCGTTTCGCTGGACGGCCTGTACCGGGCCCTGGGCCGCGCGCGGCGCGATCCCGGCAAGCCCGGCTATTGCGACGCCTGTTTCAGCGGTGATTACCCCACCGTGCTGACCGACCTCAGCAATCCCGGCGAGCAGCAGCTTTTCTCGCTTCTGGAATGCCCGGCGGCGGAGTGACGCGAACGGGTCTTGCGGCGGAGGCGCGCCGAAGCTTTTGCGGAAGCCGAGAAACGGGAATCCAGTTTAATACCAACGAACTTATGAACGGACACATGCCAATAAGGCAACCTGTCATGCCCGCGCAGGCGGGCATCCACGCTGAAAAACCATCAAAACAAAAGTTTTAAAGCGTGGGCCCCCGCCGTCGCGGGGGCGACGGTTAATGCTTTCGGAATAAGTCATTTCATAAGATCGCTGGTATAATTATAAACAAACTGGGTCCCCGCTTCCGCGGGGACGCCTGAATGGGTTTATGTCGTCTCCCTTAATTTCCAAACACCCCACCCGGACACCCCCGCACCCGTCGCGCCGAAGCTTGCGGAGGCGGAGAAGCAGGAATCCAGCAACCGCCGGAGGCGGTTGCATGTTGCCGAAGGCAACATGCTGACCCCCGGCTGGAGTTTGCCCCGGCATGAGAAAATTTCTATTTTCCGGTCATATGCTGATTATTTCCGGTAAGGATTGTCCCCCTTGCGCATCTCGAAGCGCAGGGGCACGCCGGGCATGTGGAACGCGCGGCGGAAATCATTGGCCAGATAACGCAAATAGGTTTCCGGCAATTTCACCGGCTTGCTGACCCATAGCAAAAAGGTGGGCGGGCGCGCCTTCACCTGCGTGATGTAGCGGATTTTAACGCGCACACCTTGTGCAAGCGGCGGCGGGTGATGCTCCAGCAGGGGCGAAAGCCAGCGGTTGAGGTCGGCCGTGGGAATGCGCCTGTTCCACAACTCGTGAATGCCGAAAATTCCTTCCATGAGCGCGGTGGTGTTGGTTTTCTTCAAGGCGCTCAACATCACCACCGGCACATCGGGAACCTGCGCCAGGTTTTTGGCGAGGAACTTTCCCAAAGCCGCGATGACCTCCTTTTTATTGGGGATCACGTCCCATTTGTTCACGGCAATCACCAGCCCCCGCCCCTCGTCCACCACCATGCGGGCAAGGTCAAGATCCTGCTTTTCGAACATTTCATTGGCGTCCACCACCAGCGCCACCACATGGGCCAGGCGCACCGCGCGGCGCGTTTCGGCCACCGCCAGGCTTTCCAGCTTCTCGTGGATTTTCCGGGCGCGGCGCAGCCCGGCGGTGTCGACCAGGCGGATCTTGCGTCCCTCCCATTCCCAGCCGATATGCACCGCGTCGCGCGTGAGGCCCGCTTCCGGCCCGGTCAGCATGCGCTCCCTGCCCAGAAGCGCATTGGCAAGGGTGGATTTCCCCACATTCGGCCGGCCGATGATGGCAAGATGCAAGGGAGGTTCGGCGTTTTCCTTTTTTTCATCCCTTCGACCCTTCGACCCTCCGAACCTCCGAACCTCTTCGTACAGCTCCCGCATTCCCGCGCCATGTTCGGCGGAAAGGGCCACCGGCTCGCCAAAGCCCAGCGCCGCCAGCTCGTCATAGGCTTTGGGCAGGCGGTGATCGCATTTATTGGCCACCAGGATGACCGGCTTGCCGCTTTTGCGAAGAAGCCGCGCCGTCGCGCGGTCGGCGGGCGTCAGCCCCTCGCGCGCGTCGGTGATGAGCAGGGCCAGATCGGCCTCGTCCAGGGCGCGCTGCGTGACCGCGCGCAACCGGGCGGGAAGCGAGCCCGGCCGGCCATCCTCGATCCCGGCGGTATCCAGCGCGGTGAATTCAAGATCAAAAAGCCGGGCGGGAGCCTCGCGCCAGTCGCGCGTCACGCCGGGCGCATCATTGGTCAGGGCCAGCTTCTTGCCGGCGAGCCGGTTAAAGAGCGTGGATTTGCCCACATTCGGGCGTCCGGTGAGGGCCACGCGCAACATGACCCGTCACCGGTAGGCCGAAAGCGTGCCATCATCCTCCAGCACATAAAGCGCGCCGCCCGCCGCCAGCATCGGCACATAGACGGGCGCGCCGGCATCAATCGAAGCGGTTTCCTTGCCGTTCCCCGGATTGACGCCGCGCAATTCGCCGCGCGAGCTTGCGATCCATAACTGCCCGCCCGCCATCAGGGGCCCGGTCCATAAAACAGGGTCGGTGCGGTTGTCGGGATCGACATAACGCGGCAGGTCCGTCACCCAGATCACGCGGCCGTCATCCGCCGAAAGCGCGGCCAACTGGTTTTCCACCGTCAGCACATAAAGCGTCCCGCCGGCAAGCCAGGGCATGGAGGTGCTGCCCGCGTCGGACTCCCACAGGCGCCGCCCCGTAAACGGGTTCAGCGCCACCATCCGCCCCGAATGGCTGGCGGCGTAAAGCTTCCGGTTCGCCAGAAGCAACTGGCCCTGAATATCCGACATGGCGGGCAGGCTGCCTTCGGCCGGAACCGCGCGGGCCATGTTTTCTTCCCACACCGTACCGCCATTCAGCTTCCGCAAGCCCAAAAGCTGGCCCGAACTGAAGGGCACCACCACAATCTCTCCCTCCGGCAACGGCGCGGCCATGCCAAGAAGCGCCGCGTTTTCTTCCACGCCGGCGCGCCGCCAGCCAATGGCGCCGTCGGCCAGCGACAGGCTGTAAACGACGTTGCCGGTCGTCGTTACATAAGCATGCGTTTCGTCCACGGCCGGCGCGGCGCGCACCGGCGCGGGCAACTGCTTTTGCCACAATATTTTTCCGGATTCCGCATCCAGCGCCGCCACATGGCCGTAACTGGTCGTGGCGACAATCTTGCCGTCCGCATAGGCAAGGCCGGAACCATTGAGGTCTTCGTCATCAACCGGCGGATCGGGAATTTGCGCGCGCCAAAGCGGCGCGCCATCGCCGGCATTCAGCGCGATAACGGCCGCCGCGCTGTCGATGGCAAAGATTTTTCCCTCCGCAACCACGGGCTGGGCGATCAGCGCCTTCTTGTCATCCGCCCCCTCGCCAATCGAGGACGACCAGACGCGCGTCACCGGCATGCTCAACGCCAGGTTTCCATACGCCCGTGGCGCGCCGCCGCCCGGACCGGTCCATTCCGCCCGGTCCCGCATCTCCGGCACGGTGATTTCCGCCGCGTCCGCGCCCGCCGTGGCATCGGATTTCAGCGAGCGTTCGGTTGAAAACACGTTCTCGCGCTTTCCGGGCAGGGCGCCGCGCGTGCCTTCCTCCTTGCCGAAGACGCTCTCGCATCCCGGCAATAATGCAAGAGATAACAATGCTACAAGCACCACTGTCACAGGCAAGGGGAATAAAAAACCACCATCATCCCCGCGGCCCGTCTTCGCTAAAGCTACGCCGGGCCTTTTTGCAAGTGCGCCCTGCGAAGCCGAAGGCGAAGCAGGGAAGCGGGGATCCCATTTGTTTTCTTCCAAAAATGAAAAATGGGATGCCCGCCTGTCCGCCTCCGCAAGGCTTCGGCGCGACGGACGGCGCACGAGACCACGGCGTAGCCTTGGCGAAGCCGGGCGCGGGCATGATTGAATGGGGTTTTGCATAGGCAGTTTCAAAGCAAATTCACATGGCTTTATAAAGGCGAAGCAGGCGTTGCGCCTCCTCGCGGCCCGCGAGGGGCGCGTCGACGGCATCGACAATGCGTTGCAACTTGGCAATGGCCGCGTCGCGCTTGCCCATTTTGGCATCAATCAGCGCGGCGGTCTGCAGGGCCGAGAGACGCCAGGGATTATCGTCCGCCAGCAAGGACGCGATTTCGGCGGCCAGGTCTTCGGGCTTCGCGTCATCCAGCCGCGCGCGGACATGTTGCAGCGCGGCGTAATCGCGGTAAAGCGGGCGAAGCGATTCATCCTTGCGCATCGCGTCCAGGCGTTCGACGGCGGCCTCCTTCTGGCCCTTCCTGAGAAGGATGGAAATCTCCGCCGAACGCGCGGCAAGGCGTATGCCCTCGCCATGGCCGGATTTGCCGAGGGTAATCAGGCTTTTCAGAACCGCCTTCAGCGCCGTGTCATCCAGCGCGGCGGGATCGCTGTCCATCAGCGCGATCAGCATCGCCGTTTCCTTCTGCCGCTGCTGGATCGTCCAGTTCTGCCAGACATTCACCGCGCCCGTGGCCACCACCGCCAGCAACACCGCGGCGGCGATATACAGGCCATAGCGCTTGATGAATTTTTCGAATCTTTCGGCCTTCACCTCGGCGTCGATCTCGTCGAACAGGGCCTGGACCGAGGCATTCTCCTGCCCGCGTCCGGTCTTGCCTTGCGAATGAAGCGTCATCGTCGGTCCTTTTGCTCTGGAAGCCCTTTTCAGGAAAGGGCAAGATAGACCTTGTCGCGCGCGCTTTCAAATATGGGAAACCCATGGTTTTACGGGCTTTTCTGGCCGACGCCGTCCTGACGGACGGCGCTTGCCACGCAAACACCGCCCTTCTGGCCGAAGAAGGACGCATCAAGGCGCGGACGCCCGTGGCCGATATTCCGCCGCAGGCGGAAAGAATTTCCCTCCCAGGCCTGACGCTGGCGCCGGGGCTTGTGGATTTGCAGGTCAATGGCGGCGGCGGCGTTTTGTTTAACGATGATCCCTCCGCCGGGAATCTGCGAAAAATAGCCGCGGCGCACCGCGCCCGCGGCACGACTTCGCTTCTGCCCACGCTGATGACCGGCGCGCCCGAAAAAATTCCACGCGCTTTTGAGGCGGTGCGGACCGCGCGGCAGAGCGAGCAAGGAATCCTTGGCCTGCATCTGGAAGGGCCGCTGCTCAACCCCGCGCGCACGGGCGCGCAGGACGAAAGCTCCTTGCGGCGGGATATTGAAAACCTTCTCCCGGATGATGACGGCGGCGTGGGAAAAATTCTCGTCACCCTGGCCCCGGAACTGTTCGGCGAAGAGGCCCTTGCCCGCCTTGGCGAACGCGCCGTTCTCGCCGCGGGCCACAGCAGCGCGAATGAAAATGACCTGGCAAAAGCGAAAAAGGCGGGGCTTGCGGGCGTGACCCATCTTTACAATGCGATGGGGCCGCTTTCCGCCCGTGCGCCGGGGCTTGCGGGACTGGCCCTGGCCGACGACGATTTATGGTGCAGCATTATTTGCGACGGGGCGCATGTCGTACCCGCCATGATGCGCGTGGCCGGCCGCGCCAAGCCGCGAGGCCGGCTGTTTTTCATTTCCGACGCCATGCCGCCCGCAGGCCAGACCCCGCCGCGGGATTTCGCGCTTCATGGCGAAAAGGTTACGGTCAAAAATGGGCGCAACCTGTTTGAACAGGGCGGCCTCGCGGGATCCTGCCTGACCCTGTTCGAATGCGTGCGCGTGGCCGTGAGGCGGATGGGCATCCCGCTGGCCGAAGCGCTTGCCATGGCCGCGCCCTACCCCGCCCGCGCGCTTGGGTTTGAGGCGGAGGTCGGCGCGCTCAGCCCCGGCGCAAGGGCGGACATGATCGCGTTTGATGATGAGTTGAATTTGCAAAAGATATTTGTTGGAGGAGAAGAAATGGCGTGAAGCAATAATTTGACTCCCCTCCCCATGGGAGGGGTTGGGGGAGGGTTCATGAGAAAGAACTATGGGAACCTTTGTGTCTTCCGGGAAAGGACATCCCTCCCCCTTCCCCCTCCCAAAGGGAGGGGGAATTTTGATTTTCTTCTTCGCAAAATGTTTTTGCAGTTAAACATGCAAACAGATTGCTTCGCCGGCCTATGGCCGCCGCGCAAGGATGAAGCTACCTCCCCGCGCCCAGCCAGGCCGCGCCGCGCAGGCCGCTGTCGTCGCCGTATCTGGCTTTCAGGATTTTTGTCCCCACTTCCGGCACGGGCGTATAGGCCGGGAGCCGCGCCGGGATTTCATTATAAAGAATGTCCAGATTGCTGACGCCGCCGCCCAGCACCAGCGCATGGGGATCAAGGATGGTAATCAGCATGGCGAAAGCCCGCGCCAGACGGTCCAGGTATTGCTCCATCACGTCCGCCACCTGCGGAACCCGGCGGGCGATGGCCTCGTTCAGCTCGTCATTGCCAAGATCGCGGCCCAGATTTTCGGATACCTCCCGGTTCAGCGCGCGGCCCGAAAGATAGCTTTCAATGCAGCCCAGTTTGCCGCAGCCGCAGCGGCGCAACGGCAGGTCTCCGTTTTTTATCCAGGGCAGCGGCACATGGCCCCATTCGGTAAAACCGTTGGGGCCGGGGATAATCTGTCCGTTCCCGGCCAGCGCCCCGCCCACGCCGGTGCCGATCACCACGCCATAAACGCGGGGCAGACCCGCGCCCGCGCCGTCGCGCGCCTCGGACGCCGCGAAGCAGGCGGCGTCATTGGCAAGACGCACCAGCGCGCCCACGGCCCGCGACAGATCGCGCACGAAAAACCTGTCCGTCAGGGAGGGAATATTGGGCGAAAAGCGCACCACCCCGGCTTTCACGTCAACCGCGCCCGGACAGCCCACGCCAACCGAAAAGCCGCCGGCATGCCCTTTCGCCAGCCGCAGAACGAGGCCGCCGCAGGCGTCGCATAATTCGGCGTACCCGGCCGGCGTCGCCACGCGCTCGCGGGCAAGTTCCCTGCCGTTTTCGTCAAGGGCCACGCCCGAAATCTTCGTGCCGCCCAGATCAAGGCCGATATGAATCATGACGCGACATTCTCAATCTCGCGCCACAGAAGATCAAGGTCTTCGGGACGCGACAGGCGGTGATCGCCGTCCTTTATCAGGGTGACCCTGACATCCCCGCCCTTGATGCTTTCGGCGCAGCGCAACGCCCAGCCCCAGGGAACGTCCTGGTCCCGCATCCCTTGCAGGATTCGCACCGGGCAGGTTATGGCCATCGGCCCGTCCAGCAGGCAATGCCGCCGCCCCTCTTCCACCAGCCGGAGCGTGAGGGGAATGACGGCGTCCTCGTATTCCGATTTCTCATGGATCACGCCATGTTTTTGCATTTCTTCGCGTTGCCCGGCCGAAAGTTTTTTCCACAATAAATCCTCGGTAAAATCAGGAGCCGGCGCAAGGCCCACCAGCCCCGCCACGCGGTCCGGGCGCTTGAGCGCCAACAGCAGCATGATCCACCCGCCCATGGAGGATCCCACCAGCACCTGCGGACCCTTTGTCACGGCATCGAACACCCTCAGGGCATCGTCCAGCCAGCCGCCAATCGTGCCGTCCTCGAACCTGCCGCCTGAAAAACCATGGCCGCGATAATCAAAGCGCGTCAAGACGCGCCCGGCGGCTTGGCAACGCTCCGCCAGAAAACCCGCCTTTGTTCCGGTCATGTTGGAGAAAAAGCCCGGCAGAAAGAGCATGCCGGGCTTGCCGATTCCCGCGCCGTCCTGGCGGAAGGCAAGGGCCGGCTCGCCCTCAAGCATGCTGTACTGGAAACCGGGCGGGCCTTGCATGGCGAACCATTGTGAAACGCTATCGAAAACGGCATTCTTGACGGAACTATGCTGCCTAAAAAGAATCCTGTCCAGCCGAACAAGACCACGCCGCCATCCGTGCAGGACGCCGCGTCCTTGCGGGCCAGGGCGCTGATCGTTTCGCCGGATCTTTCCGTCGACGGGATGGGGCGCATGGCGCTTGACCTTGCCCTGCGCGTGCGGGCGGAGGGGGGAATCCCGCTCGTCGCCGCGCCGGGCGGATTGCTGAAGCTGGAATTGCAGCGGCAGAAAATCTCCTGCCGGGTTCTGTCCGACCCGCAGGCCAGCGCCCTCAGCCACATGCTGGCGGCGCGCCAGCTTGCCGGGTGGATCCGCGAGCAACGCGCAAGTTTTTTGCATGTGCTGGATTTCTCGCTGGCGCGCCTGGCCTATGAGGCCATGGTCAAGACCGATATCCGCGCCGCGATCACGTTGAACCAGCCGGTGATCGGCGCGCTGTCCAGCCGCGACGGCGGAACCCTGCGGGCATTCGACCGCATCGTGGTGCCGTCACGCTACGCGCGGGCGCAGCTTATGCAGCAATTGCAGCTTGGCGACCGCGCGGTGCGCACCATCATTCCCGGCATCAACCTGAACGTGGTGCATTACAACCGCATCGGGCCGCAAAAAATCACGACGCTGGAGAAGAATTGGCAACTGCCCGACGACGAGCCCCTGGTGGTGGTGCCCGACTGCCCGCTGGATCCCGTGATATTCGATGCGCTGGCCGCCAGCTTGCAGGAGCTGAAAAAGAAAAACGTCTATACCGTGCTTTTCGTGCCGGAAACCGAGCGCACGGTTATGCTTCAGCGCGTGGCGCGGCTGGAGCTTGCCAGCCATGTCGTCACCGTCTCCAATCCCGCGGAACGCCTGCCCGCCCTGTGGCTGGCCCATGGGGTGCTGGTGACGGGCTTTCGGGGGCAGGAATCGCTGCTGGCGCTCATTGAGGCGCAGGCCATGGGCCGTCCCATCGTGGCCTTCGACCGCAACGGGCTTTCGGAAATCCTGCTGCGCGATCCCGCCACCTGCCTCCTGCACGCCGACCACCTGAAAGGCCTGGGCCCCGCGCTGGACGGGATGCTGGCGCTTTCCACCGGGGAACGGCAGAATTTCGCCTTCCGCTCCCGCACCTTCGTGGAAGAAAATTTCGACCACACGCAGATGGTGGACGACATCATCTCCCTCTACCGCGACCTGGCGGCGATACAAAATTGAAGGTTTTTTCTTAACGAGCGAAGCGAGTTTAGAAAAACCTTCATCCCGGAAATTGCGAAGCAATTATCCGGGATCTGCCACGAGGATTACATATTGAATTAGAGCCAGCGAGCCTAGAGAAGCTGTCATCCCGGAAATTGCGAAGCAATTATCCGGGATCTGCC
>JANQEX010000107.1 GCA_028278105.1 Alphaproteobacteria bacterium
GCTCATTCCGGCGGAAGCCGGAATCCAGCAACCGCCGAAGGCGGTTGCATGTTGCCGAAGGCAACATGCTGGACCCCGGCTGGAGTTTATCCCGGTGAAAGCCGGGGGTCGGGGTGAGAAGCTGTTTCTTTGAGTGAAAAACCTGTTCAATATTGAGTCCAGACTCCGGCGCCCGGCTTCAACCCTCGAACGGCTCCCAGCCCTGCGGGCCAAGGCGCTCCAGTGCCGGGAAGCGGGTCTTGTAGGCCATCTTGCGGCAGTCGCGGATCCAGTAGCCGAGGTAGAGATAATCAAGTCTTTCGTCTTGCGCCTGCGCGGCCAGGCGCAGGATCAGCTCCGTGCCGGGGCTTTGTTGCGCGAACACGGGATCGAAAAAGCTGTAAACGGCCGAAAACCCGTGATCCAGCCGGTCGGCCAGCATGGCGGCGCGCGGCGCGCCGCTGGCGTCATGCAGGCAAAGCAGAAAGGCGTTCCCGCCGCCGTCTTGCATCATGGCGAGGAAGTCTTCCTCGCTCATCCGGGCCATGTCGCTGCCGGCGTGGCGCGCCTGCTGGTAATTGGCGAACAATTCGAACAGTCCCGCGGCCTTTTCCCATGGCCATATCCTGCTTTCGAGCGCGGCGTTGCGCCGCGCGATGCGCCGCAGGGATTGGCCGGGCTTGAAGTTCTTCAGCGCAATCCGCACCGGCACGCAGGCCATGCAGGACGGGCAGGCGGGGCGGTAGACCGTTTTCTGGCTGCGGCGGAACCCGTTTTGGGTGAGGGCGCTGTTTAACAGGGCGTCGCCGTTTTTCTCGCCGGAAAGACACGCGAAAATTTTCTGTTCCACCTTGCCCGGCAGATAGGGACAGGGCGCGGGACGCGACAGGTAAAAGCTTGTCAGCCCATGCGGACCGGAAAGCAGGGACATGCCTCCATTCAATCCCGCGCCGGACCGGAAGGCAAGCAACGTCTGGGATATTTCATGAGACCGTCTTGCTGTTCCCTGATTTCGCGGGATTTAGGAAAAAATTAAGCATGTCCGGCCGGGCGGATTCAGACCCGGTTAAGCTTGATGGAGTAACCTTGTTTCACATAACGCAGGAGAATTATATGCAAATTGGCAAAGAATATAAAAACGCTACAGATCTCGGCAATGGTTTTGTGGCAAACGGTCTTACGTGCACAGGACTTTCCCCTGCGGATACAAAGATTTGCAACGCCGACATGAATGATCTTAGTGGGAGACCGACGGTAATCGAACAAGTTCAAAAGAATTCGCCTCCACCTGCGAATATGCGTTCAACACCTGCTACGCCCCCTCAAGGGGCGCGGTATTAGCGACAGTCTGTTGTGAAATCCAGCGCCGCCTTCGGGCGGCGTTTTTTTTTAAGGCGTCAATGGGAAAAACTTTCATTCCGCGTCACTGCGAGACCTGCGCAGCGGACCGAGGCAATCCAGCCTGGCGCGGCTTTCACGCAGCCGGGTCGCCGGCCCTTCAGGGCAGCGTATTCGGCGGCAAATCAGGCGGTGGTTTTTCCTCTTCCCGTGACGGGGAGGAAAACGGCTCTTCGGCGGACGCCGGGGCTGAAGGTGCGGCCGCGGCCGCGGGCGGAGGCCGGTAGGCGCTGGAGCCGCCATGCATAAGCTGCTGCATATAGGCGCGGCGCAGCAGCACGATGCTGATGCGGCGGTTCTGGGGGTTTTTGGGATCGTCCTTCACCAGCGGCTCGCGGTCGGCCTTGCCGATAATGGCCCGCACGCGGTTTTGCGGGACGCCGGCGGCCATGATCGCCGTCAGGCTCGATTGCGCGCGTTCCGCGGAAAGCTGCCAGTTGTTGCGCCGCGAGGCGCGCGGAAACGGCGTGTTGTCGGTATGGCCGGTGATGGTGATCTTGTTGGGCAGACGCCGCAACACCATGCCCACCAGCGAAACAAGCCGGCGGCTTTTTCCGGCAAGAATGGCGCTGCCGGTGGCGAACAGCGAATAGCCGTCGCGGTCGACGATCTGGATGCGAAGGCCCTCCGGCGTTGAATCGATGATAAGGTTTTTCTCAAGATCGGCCAGATCCGGCACGCTCTTGATGGTTTCGCGCAGGGCCGTTTCGGCCTTTTTGAAGCTTTCTTCCTCGGCCTTTTTCTGGCTTTCCGCGTCGGCGGCCGGTTTGGGCGCCAGAGTGGCGGGGCCGCTTTTGACCTCGCCTTTTTGATCCTTCACCGGGCCTTCCGGCTGGCCGGAGCCGGGGGATTCCTCGCGGTCGTTCCCGCTTTCGTCAGGCTGGGGAGCGGCATCACTGGCGCCGATGGGGGACGTATCACTCATTTGCGCGCCTTTGTCCGACATGGTCAGGCCGCCGAAGAGTCCGCCCGCGCCGGAACTGGAACTGGAAATGCTGATCGGCGCGAAATAGTCCGCGATGCCCTTGCGCTCGATGTCGGTGGTTACGTTCAGCAGCCACAGCAAGAGGAAGAAGGCCATCATCGCCGTGACGAAATCGGCATAGGCGACTTTCCACGCCCCGCCATGGTGCCCGCCATGGCCGCCCTTCTTGATCCGCTTGATGATGATGGGAGAGGCCGAGCCGTCTTTACCGCTCATGACTGCTTACCCCGGCGCGGGAAGCGCCGCCGTTGCTTCTTCCATTTCGAGGAAGGTCGGGCGCAGTTCGGGGTCGATGGCCTTGCGGGCGTATTCGACGGAAATCGATGGCGCATAGCCGCTCAGATGCGCCAGCAGCCCCACCTTGACCACGGCGTAAAGCTTGCTGTTCAGCGTAATGATCCCGCGAAGATGGGCCGCGACCGGACCCACATATCCGTAAGACAGCCACACGCCCAAAAAGGTGCCGACCAGCGCGCCGCCGATCATATGGCCCAGAACCTCCGGCGGCTCGGCGATGGCGCCCATGGTTTTGATCACGCCCAGAACGGCGGCGACGATGCCGAGCGCGGGAAGGCCGTCGGCCATGGTCTGGATGGCGTCGGCCACGGCGATTTCCTCGTGATGATGCACCTCGATTTCCTGATCCATCAGGGTTTCCAGCTCATAGGGCTTGTCGGAGCCCAGGGTGACGAGCCGCAGGTAGTCGCACAGGAACTCCACCACATGGTGGTCGGCCTGGATGTTGGGAAAGGCCTGAAAGATGCTGCTGTCGTGCGGATTTTCAATATGCGATTCAAGCGCCAGCATGCCCTTGGTCTTGGCCAGCTTGAAAACCTGATAAAGAAGGCTTAGCGCATCGACATAGGTCTGCTTGTTGTATTTCGGTTTGTTGAAGATGAGCGGAAGCTGCTTCAGCGTGCGTTTCAGCACGGCGGGCGGATTGCTGATGACATAGGCGCCAATGCCGGACCCTAAAATGATCACGCCTTCAAAGGGTTGCCACAGCACTTCCAGATGACCGCCCATGATCGCATAGCTTGCGAGCGTGCAGACAATAACGGTGATGATGCCGATAATGGCTTTCATGGGCGGAAGCAGGTTTTCCGGCGAAGAAACCCGTTGGTAAGATTCCTTAACAAGATGCCCAAACAAGGGTTAAAGAGAATTTAACGAAGTTTGCGCTGTGATGTTTCGTCGCCTAAAATGGCCTCAAATCAGGCAAGGGAAGGCTTCATCATGAGCATCATGGACATGACGGCGTGGAGTCTGATCGCGGGCCTCTCGCTGATCGCGGTGGGCGGGCTTTTGATCTGGGCTTACGGCAACGCGCTGGAAGGCAAGGACTATGCCCGAATCGTCCTGACTCCCGCCTCGACGCTGGCGCGGCGGAAGTTCATGGGTGTGCTAATTTACAGCGTGGTGATGCTGGTGGCCGGCCTGGTTTTGCTGGCCTACGGCTCGTTCGTGTTTTTCGCGCCGGCTTAGATGACCTTGTTGGCCAGGTAGGGAATGACGGCGTAGTAGATCGCGGCAAGGCTCGTCATCATCAGCACCAGGAACGTTATTTGCGTTCCCACGACGCGCATCAGGTCGGCGAGACGCATGCTGTACATGCCATAGGCGTGAAGAACGCGCGCGGCCACCAGCGACGCCCCCAGCCCATGCAGCACGATGCGCGGCGCGCCGTGAATTTCGATCAGGAACATCAGCAAAAGGCACATCGGAACGAACTCGACAAAGCTGCGCTGCACGCGCTCGGAGCGTTTCCAGCTTTCCTCGCCGCTTTCCGCGCCCACCGCGATATTGACCCAGATGCGGAAGATGTTCAGCGACAGCACCAGCAGGAAAAGGCCGAATATTCCGGCGTAAAGGATGGTGACGGAAGGGGCGGCGGTCATCATGCGGGAGGTCCTCCAGGCGGGTAGCGGCGGGAAAGGGAAAGGCGCGCCCGGCGGCCAAGCAGGACCAGCGCCTTGAAGACAAGAATGATAAAGGCGGCCACGCCCAGCGCCACGATCAGGCTGAACAGGATGCCGAGCGGGAAGTGAAAGACAAAGATCGCCATCGCGGTCATCGCCACGACGAACAGCAGCACCCAGAAAACGATATGCAGCACCGCCGCCAGGAACATCAGCACGACGAGGGCAATCACAACGCCAAGGGCGAATTCAAGAAACAGCATCGCCCCAAGGCCTAGCATTTCCGGGCCGGGCAGGCAAAAAATACTAGTCAGGCATTTCCGCCCTCGCTTTCGCGGGGGGTAAACTCCAGCGGGAATCCAGTTTTATGTATTAGACTAGGCCCCCGCTTTTGCGGGGGCGCTTGATATATGGTAAGGGCTAGTACGAATAGAAAAGCGCCTTTTTCAAGCACGTGATGCCCGTAACTGGACCCTCGGCATGGTTCCACACCGCGCCGATCACGGCGGCGAAATCAACGCCCGCCCTTGCCAGCGCGCCGCAATTTTCGGCCGTGATGCCGCCGATGGCCGCGCAAGGGGTGGTGGCCATGGCGGCCCAGTCTTCCAGCACGGAAAGCGGGCAGGGGGGGGCTTCTTCCTTCGTGCCACCGGGAAAGACCGAGCCGAAGGCCACGTAATCGGCGCCCGCGGCGGCGGCGGTCATGGCCGCGTCCTTGCTGGCATGGCAACTGACGCCGATGATTTTGTCCGGCAGAAGCCGGCGCGCTTCTTCGTAGCTCATATCGCTCATGCCGATATGCGCGCCGTCGCAGCCGAACTCTTTGGCAAGATCGACGCGGTCGTTCACGATGAAGGCCGTGTCCCGTGCCTTGCAGACAGGGAAAATTCTTTCGATGGCTTCGCGCCAGTCGTCGTCCCGCGCTTCTTTCAGCCGGAGTTGAAGGCAGGGAACCGCGCCCGCTTCCAGCACGGCGGGAAGCCGTGCGGCAAACCCCTGCACATCGTCGATGCGCGGCGGGGTGATGAGGTAGATGCGGGTCATGCGCGGCAGACGGGAAAATTGTCCAATGAGGGACTAGGTTCAATGGACAATTAAACTCAAGTCATTGAAAAGACTAAATGAACATTCCGGGCAAGGTTGCGTAGCAACCGCGACCCGGAATCCAGTTTGTTCTTGAAAACAAATGGGATTCCCGCTTTTCCGCCTCCGCAAGCTTCGGCGCGACGGGTGCGCCAAGACCTCGGCGTAGCCGCAGGCGAAGCCGGGCGCGGGAATGTTCGTGTTGGTAATTGTCCATTGAACCTAGACT
>JANQEX010000038.1 GCA_028278105.1 Alphaproteobacteria bacterium
AAGAAAGGCCCGGCGTCTTCAAAAAGCTTGTCCGTAGTCCCCGCTACGGACGGCGCTTTTTTCATAGCCGGTTCCTTTTTTTCGCCTCCGCAAAACCCATGTTATTTATGAGTCCAGACCCTAGGGCGCGTCATCCCGGAAAAGCGCGAAGCGCTTTATCCGGGATCTCTGTCCATTTTCGGCAAAAAAATCCCGGACAATCACCCGCCGCCGCTCACAATTTCCGGAGTGACGTAACTTGTGCATTGCTACGCTGGCCGGTTTTCCACGCTTTCCGTTCCGGCGGCGCTTTCCTCCAGCGAAAGCTGTTCCAGCGTTTCGGCGACTTCCTTCGCGCGCGAGCGCGGCGGGACCGGGGCGGTGGCGCGCGCCGCTTCCTCCATCAACAGTTCCAGCAATCCGCTGGCCGCGCTGAAAAACAGCAAGGCTTCCTGAACCGAAAAATTCTGCCCGGCGCGGGAAAGCGGCGCGCGGTAACGCGCGTCCATATCGTGCAGCATGGCGGCAAGACGGCCCTCCGGCATGGCGGCGTTGATCTTTCCCGAAGGGGCCAGCAGGCCGGAAGCCTCTTGCCACAGCGCGTCACCGCCGGCCGCGCCGCCGCGTCCCTTGCGGGAAAGATAATATGACAACGCCGTTTCCACCGCTCGCAAAAGGTGGAAGCAGGCCGCGTTGCCGAGCCCGAAGGCCAGGGCGCACCCCGCGGCGCGGATTTCGGCGCGCACCCCCTCCGGTATGGCGGCGAGCGTGGTTTCGGAAAATTGCAGATCAGCCTGCTCGGCAAGGTCGCGCGCGTCGAACAGGCCGCGGCGCGGCACGGCATAAATGGCGCGGCGGCTGAGTTCGGCCGCAAGGGCCGTTTCGAATTTTTCAGTCAGCGAGCGCAGCAGGACAATCTCGTGCGGATCGATTGTTTCTTCGCGCGCGGGAAAGCGGAACTGGCGCGAGGCGCCGTCGATGAAGTGACGGTTAAATACGGCTCCCATCCTGTTCAGCAGTGCGGTGGCTTCGCTTTTTGCGAAATCAAGCGGAATGGGGTCGCCCTTGATCAACGTGTCCAACGCCGCCTGCGCTTCCATCAGCGGCACGAACATCTCGGCCGCGGGCGTGGCGCCGGTGCGCGCGATCACCTGGTAGAGCTTCGCGCCCAGTTCGTAAAATTTATACTGGTTGACCGGGTTCATCTGTTGTCCACAACAAGATCAGGCATCACCCCCACGGCGGCGGACGTCCACGCTTGAATCCAAAAAAATCAAACAGATTTTAAGCGTGGACCCCCGCCTTCGCGGGGGTGACAATTGTTTTTAAGCCATGCTTAAAAGCGGTCGCTGGCATAATGCCATGCAGCAAGATAAATGTTACGAATAAGAAAGGAAATAGATTGGTAGAGATTCGTTCTGTTTCCGTCAGCCGGTGGCTTTTTTGCGCTGCGGAAAACCGGGCAGATGGCTCTTAAGATACTGCCCGGTATGGCTTTCGGGACAGGCGGCCAGTTCTTCGGGCGTGCCGGCCGCCACGATTTCGCCTCCCTTGTCGCCGCCTTCGGGGCCGAGGTCGATGATCCAGTCGGCGGTCTTGATGACGTCCAGATTATGCTCGATCACCAGCACCGTATTGCCCGGACCGGTAAGGGCGTGAAGGACTTCCAGCAGCTTGCGCACATCTTCAAAGTGCAGGCCGGTGGTGGGCTCGTCGAGAATGTAAAGGGTTTTGCCGGTGCCGCGCCTGGAAAGTTCCTTGGCCAGCTTCACACGCTGCGCCTCGCCGCCCGAAAGGGTGGTGGCGTTCTGGCCGATGGCCATGTAGCCAAGGCCGACCCGGTTCAGCATCGCCAGCTTGTCACGAATTGAAGGAACGGCCTCGAACAGGGCCAGGCCCTCCTCGACCGTCATGTTCAGGACATCGCTGATGCTTTTGCCCTTCCAGGTCACTTCCAGCGTTTCGCGGTTATAGCGCTTGCCGCCGCAGGCATCGCAGGTCACATACACATCGGGAAGGAAATGCATCTCGATGCGCAGCACCCCGCCGCCCTCGCAGGCCTCGCAACGCCCGCCCTTCACGTTGAACGAAAAACGCCCCGGCCCATAGCCGCGCGCCTTCGCTTCGGGCAAATTCGCAAACCAGTCGCGGATGGGGGTGAAGGCGCCGGTATAGGTGGCGGGGTTGGAGCGCGGCGTGCGTCCGATGGGCGACTGGTCGATGTCGATCACCTTGTCGATGAATTGCAGTCCGCGAAGTTCCTTGTGCGGATCGGGAATATCGCGCGCGTCATGCAGCTTGCGGGCGAGGGCGCGATACAGCGTTTCCAGGACAAGGGTTGATTTGCCGCTGCCCGAAACGCCCGTGACGCAGGTCAGCGTGCCCAGCGGCACTTTCAGGTGGACGTTCTTCAGGTTGTTGCCGGTGGCGCCGGTCACCTCCACGCACGCGCCCTTGCGGCCCCCGCGGCGGACAACCGGCACGGCGATCCGCCTTTTGCCGGCCAGATAGGCGGCGGTGAGACTGTGGGGATTGCCCTCAACCTCTTCCGGCGGGCCCTGCGCCACGACATGCCCGCCATGAAGCCCCGCGCCGGGGCCCATGTCGATCAGATGATCGGCGGAGCGGATGGCGTCCTCGTCATGCTCCACCACCAGCACGCTGTTGCCGAGGTCGCGCAGCCGGGTCAGGGTTTGCAACAGGCGGTGATTGTCGCGCTGATGCAGGCCGATGGAGGGCTCGTCCAGCACATACAGCACGCCCGTCAGGCCCGATCCGATTTGCGAGGCCAGGCGGATGCGCTGGCCTTCTCCGCCCGACAGCGTGCCGGAATGGCGCGCGAGCGTCAGGTAATCCAGCCCCACATCCATCAGAAAGCCGAGCCGTTCCTGAATTTCCTTCAGCACGCGGGCGGCGATCTCGCGTTGCTTTTTGCTCAAGTCTTTGGGCAGATCCGCAAACCAGGCCTGCGCCCTGGCAATGGAAAGCCCGCAAATCCCGGCGATGGGCTTGCCGGCGATCTTGACGGTGAGGGCTTCGGGCTTCAGCCGCGCGCCGTGGCAGGCCTCGCACGGCCGGGTGGTTTGGTAGCGCGCCATGTCCTCGCGCCGCCAGTTGCTTTCGGTCTGGCGGAACAGCCGGTCGAGATTGGGGATCACGCCCTCGAACGGCTTTTCCGATTTCCAGCGGCGCTTGCCGTCGGTGTAGGCGATGGCGACGGCCTCATCGCCCGTGCCATGCAAAATGACGTGCTTCAGTTTCGGGCTCAACGCGCGCCAGGGCGTGGTGACGCTGCCGCCGAAATGTCTCACAAGGCCTTCCAGAGCCTGAAGCTGGAAAGTCATGTAGGCCGAATGCCAGGGCGCGATGGCGCCGTCGCGGATGCTGAGCCTGTCATCCGGCACCACAAGCTGCGGGTCGAACAGCAGCTTCTCGCCAAGCCCGTCGCATTCCGGGCAGGCGCCATGCGGGCTGTTGAAGGAGAAGAGCCGCGGCTCCACCTCGTCCAGCGTAAAGCCGGAGACCGGGCAGGCGAATTTGGAGGAGAAGACATGCCGCTTGCCCGACGGCGTTTCCTCGGCATACAGCAGGCCGTCGGCGAGTTTCAGCGCGGTTTCGATTGAATCGGGCAGGCGGTTGCCCATGTCGGGGCGGACCACAAGACGGTCCACCACCACCTCGATATCATGCCTTGTTTTTTTGTTGAGGGTGGGCAGGGCGTCCATCTCGTGAAGCGCGCCGTCGATCTTCACGCGCGCGAAGCCCTTGCGCTGAAGCTCCTGCAGCTCCTTTTTGTATTCGCCCTTGCGCCCGCGCACGACGGGAGCCAGAAGCAGAATCCTCGTTCCCTCCGGCAGGGCCGAAATGCGGTCCACCATCTGGCTGACGGTCTGGCTTTCAATGGGCAGGCCCGTGGCGGGCGAGGTGGGAACGCCGATGCGTGCCCAGAGCAGGCGCATATAGTCGTAAATCTCCGTCACCGTGCCCACGGTGGAGCGCGGGTTGCGCGAGGTGGTTTTCTGCTCGATGGAGATGGCGGGCGACAACCCGTCGATGTGGTCCACATCGGGCTTTTGCATCATCTCAAGGAACTGGCGGGCGTAGGCGGACAGGCTTTCCACATAGCGCCGCTGCCCTTCGGCATAGATGGTGTCGAACGCCAGCGACGACTTGCCCGATCCCGAAAGCCCGGTGATCACCACCAGCCGGTTCTTGGGAATGGCGACGTCGAGATTTTTCAGGTTGTGCTCGCGCGCGCCGCGAACATGAAGGACGCTGTCGGCTGGTTTTGGCATGAAATGTCGCTATCCACGGCGTCCCGGCCCCATCGCCGGCCCGCCGCGCGTCTAACTTAAGGTTCGGGCGGAAAAGTTCAATCGGCATGAAAAACAACAGAATTCCCCTCCCTCCGGGAGGGATTAGGGGAGGGTCTGCGAAAAGGGTCGAAGGGGTCACAAGGGTCAGGAGGGTCAAGGACCCTTTTGACCCTTACGACCCTTTATGCCCCTCCATGATCCCTCCCCCTTGCCCCTCTCCGCCTTCGCTCTTCGAGCTTCGGCGGACGAGCTATCCTCAAGGACCCGCCGTAGCTTTAGCGAAGGCGGGCCAAAGGGAGGGGCTTTTTGGTTTTGCTCATGGCCGCCTTTTTGACTGATGGCAGGCTACTAGCCAAACCTTTCGGCCTTCCCTATACTCGCATATCCCATTCAACAGCAGGTGCAACCATGGCAGGAAGCGTAAACAAGGTTATTCTGGTGGGCAATCTGGGCCGCGATCCCGAAGTCCGGTCGTTCCAGAACGGCGGGCGCGTGGCGCGCCTGTCGCTGGCCACCTCGGAAAGCTGGAAGGACAGGAATTCCGGCGAGCGCAAGGAAAAAACCGAATGGCACCGCGTGGAGATCTATAACGACAAGCTGGTGGACGTGGCCGAGCGTTACCTGAAGAAAGGAACCAAGGTCTTTGTGGAAGGCCAGTTGGAAACCCAGAAATACACCGACAAGGAAGGCAACGACCGTTACTCCACCGTGGTGGCGCTACGCCCCTTCCGCGGCGATTTCACCATTCTGGACAGCAAGGGCGGCGGCGGCAACGATAACGCGCCGGGCGATTACGCGGGCGCCGGCTCCGGCGGATCGTCCCCTGGCGGCGGCGCGCCCGCGCGCGGCGGCGGCGATCTTGATGACGAAATTCCGTTCTAGGGTCTGGTCTGAATTAAACAGGTATTTCATTCAAAAAACTGCTTCTCACCCCGGCCCCCGCTTTCGCGGGGGTAAACTCCAGCCGGGGTCCAGCATGTTGCCTTCGGCAACATGCAACCGCCGAAGGCGGTTGCTGGATTCCGGCTTCTCCGCCTCCGCAAAGCTACGGCGCGACGGGTGCGCCAAGACCTCGGCGTAGCCGCCAGGCGAAGCCGGGCGCCGGAATGAGCAGTGATCTGTTTGATTTGATCCATTTCTAATTGAGTTCAGACCCTAGTCCTGACTAACCGTGGACGGCTTGCAATTCCCGCGGTTTCGCTGCGGATCGTCCCCTGGCGGCGGCGCGCCCGCGCGAAATTGAGTCCAGACTCTAATAAACTAGGCCCCCGCTTTCGCGGGGGCGCTTGGGTTTGGAACCCCCGCTTCTCCGCCTCCGCAAGCTTCGACGCGACGGGTGCGCCAAGACCTCGGCGTAGCCGCAGGCGAAGCCGGGCGCGGGAATGTACATATGGGAAATTCCCATACGAGAATTATTTGGTTTTGCTGGGGTCCCATGAAATGACTCACCCCGAAAACATGGGCCGTCACCCCCGCGAAGGCGGGGGTTCACGCTTATAATCTTTTGATTTGTTTGGATTTCAAGCGTGGATGCCCGCCTTCGCGGGCATGACGGGTTACTTTTTGGCGTGTGTCAGTTCATAAGTTCGTTGGTTTTACTACAGTCCCTGAACCTTGAGCCCCCACGCCGGCCTTGCCGGATTTTTCCGGCAAGGCCGCGTATTATGCCCTTTGAAAATGCTTATCGGTCAGGAGTCAGGGCGGGTTTTGCAGGACGGGGGAGCGAAGGGCGGGGCTTTGGCTTACATGACTTTTTAGGGTTTACCTCCACATCCGTCTCTATGCTGGACAACTCGTAATCAGGCTGAGTGTTTTTAGAACAATAGTTGTGAACTTTCACTACGGCTGATAGCCGTTGTGTATTATTATAGGGAATGTCGGACAAGGGTGCGGAGGCTTGTCTTTCGAAGCTTTCGGTTGTCATGGATTCTGGAAAGCCAGCTAGACGGACTGTGGTTGTGTCTTTTACCGTGGCCCTAAGAAAAGCTCCCTGACCATTGCAAACCATTTTCTTGGCCACTTTCACGCTGCCGCGAAAAGAAGCGTCGGAATTTTTCTTTGCTTTACGTTTTAACTTCTTACAAAAATCTTCTTGTTCTTTACCAGCATACTTCGCCACCATTTCTTTTATCACGGGAGTTTCCAAAAGCCGTTCCGCGGCTGCTTTTGCTTCCTCTTCTTCCCGTTTTTGAGCTTCTTTCTCTCTGCGCTCAAACTCTTTTTCAACTGCGGCGGCGGCAGCCTGATCCGCTATCTTCTCCACGTCATCTTGCGTCAGGGCAGGAGGAGCGCTTTCGCCTACGACCTCTGAGCTTGCTTCAACGACAGAGAGCATGCCACCGCGCATATCCGGGCTGGCCTTGAAGGATTCAATAAGGCTTTTCAGGGTAGGAACTTTAGGTTTCCGTACTTGGGTTTCAGCGGTAGAGGTAGTTGTTGCCGTGGCCTTGGGCTCCGTTGCACTGGCGGGCAGGACGTTGGCAGCCGTTATGGCGGCAGCGAGAGCAAGGCTTGATGGGCGTGAAATGATGGCCATTTTAATATCTCCTTAGAAAGGATGGGCAAACATGGATAAAAGATAAAAAAACGGATTGGTTAAAATCAATGCCGTATTTACTTGCGCGAATGGGATTGGCCGGATTTTTGAATGGACATCCTTCACGCCTGATATTTAATGGAAGGATCCTCCCCCCTTTTTGTTGCCTGAATGTTCATCCATCTCCGCGCGCACAGCTCCTATTCGCTGCTGGAAGGGGCGATTGGGACCAAAAACCTGGTTCGCCTCGCCAGGGAGGCGGGGATGCCCGCCATCGCGCTGACCGACACGGGCAATATGTTCGGCGCCCTCGAATTTGCGATGGAGGCGGTGGAGGCGGGCATTCAGCCCATCATCGGCAGCCTGATCGCATTGCGCGATGTGGCCCCTCGCAAAAACGGCAATGAGCCGCAAAAATTCCTGCCCCTTCTGGCCCGCGACAAGAAGGGCTATCGCAACCTTATGGCGCTTTCCAGCGCCTCCTGGCTGGAGGCGGCGGGCGAGGGGGAGGCGTTCATCACCCTTCCCATGCTTCAGAAAAGAACCGACGGCCTCATCGCGCTCACCGGCGGGCCCACGGGACCCGTCGGCCGGTTCCTGCTGGATGGGCAGGATGAAGCGGCCGAGGCATTGCTGCTCACGTTGAAAGAGCTTTTTCCCGAACGTCTGTATGTGGAAATCCAGCGCCACGGCGAAGGCGAGTTCGCCGAGCGCGAGGACCGCACCGAAAGCGCGTTCGTCGATCTTGCCTACAAGCACGGCCTGCCGCTTCTGGCCACCAACGACATCCTGTTCGCCGGCGAGAGCATGTTCGAGGCGCATGACGCGCTGATCTGCATCGCCGCCAAGGGCCATTATGTGAACGAAACCGGCCGCCCGCGCGTCACCCGCCATCACCGCTTCAAAACAGCGGCGGAGATGGAGGCGCTGTTCGCCGATCTGCCCGAAGCGGTTGCGAATACGCGGGTGGTGGCGCAACGCTGTAGCTGGTGGCCGAAAAAGACCACGCCCATTCTGCCGCCCTTCGAAACCGCGTCGGACCGCAACAAGGAGGACGAGCTTCGCGCGCAGGCGGTGGAGGGGCTGTCCGCCCGCCTTTCCGCCGTCCCGTCCATCACCGACCATGAAGGCTACCGCAAGCGGCTGGATTACGAGCTGGACGTGATTAGCGCCATGGGCTTCGCGGGGTATTTCCTGATCGTGGCCGACTTCATCAAATGGGCCAAGGCGCGCGATATTCCGGTGGGACCGGGGCGCGGTTCGGGCGTGGGATCGCTGGTGGCCTGGGCGTTGACGATCACCGACCTTGATCCCATTCCGCTGAACCTGCTGTTCGAGCGTTTCCTGAATCCCGAACGAGTCTCGATGCCCGATTTCGATATCGACTTCTGCCAGGAGCGGCGCGACGAGGTCATCGCCTATGTGCAGCAGCGCTATGGGGCCGAGCGCGTCGCGCAGATCATCACCTTCGGCAAGCTCCAGGCCCGCGCCGTGCTGCGCAATGTGGGCCGCGTGCTGGGCATGCCGCTGGGCTATGTCGACAAAATCTGCAAGCTGGTGCCGTTCAACCCCGCCAATCCCGTCTTGCTGAAAGACGCGGTGGAAGGCGAGCCGGCTCTCGCCGCCCTGCGCGACAGCGACCCGGCGGTGGCCCGCCTGATCGATATATCGCTCAAGCTGGAGGGGCTTTATGCCCATGCCTCCACCCATGCCGCGGGCCTCGTGATCGGCGACCGGCCGCTGCCGCAACTCGTGCCGCTTTACCGCGATCCGCGCGCGCCCCTGCCCGTCACCCAGTTCAGCATGAAAACGGTGGAGCTTGCGGGCCTTGTGAAATTCGACTTCCTCGGACTCAAGACGCTCTCGGTTTTGCAGCAGGCCTGCGACATCGTGAAAAAGGTGGAAGGGGTGGAGATTGATCTCTCGCATCTGCCGCTGGAAGATGCGCCGGCCTATGCCATGCTCGCGCGCGGCGAAACGCTGGGGGTGTTCCAGCTTGAAGGTTCCGGCATGCGCGACACGCTGCGCCGCCTGAAGCCCACGCGGTTCGAGGATATCATCGCCCTTGTCGCCCTCTACCGTCCGGGGCCGATGGACAATATTCCCAAATACATCAAGGTGAAGAACGGCGCGGAACGGCCCGATTACCTTCACCCCCTGCTGGAGCCGGTGCTGAAAGAAACCTACGGCATCGCCATTTATCAGGAACAGGTCATGCAGATCGCGCAGGTGCTCTCCGGCTACACGCTCGGCGCCGCCGATCTGCTGCGCCGCGCCATGGGCAAGAAGAACAAGAGGGAAATGGCCGCGCAGCGCAAGAATTTCATCCGCGGCGCGGGCGAGAAGGGCGTGCCCGCCAATCAGGCCGAAATGATTTTCGAGCAGGTGGACAAGTTCGCGGGCTACGGCTTCAACAAATCGCACGCCGCGGCTTACGCGATGATCGCCTGGCGCACGGCCTGGCTGAAGGCGCATCATCCGGTGGCGTTCTATGCCGCCTCCATGACCTTCGACATGGGCTCGACCGACAAGCTGAACATTTTCCGGCAGGAACTGCTGCGGCTTGGCATTCCGCTTCTGCCGCCCGACGTCAACCGCTCGACCGGCGTCTTTTCGGTGGAAAAGACGGACGGAAAAATGTGTATCCGCTACGCGCTGGCGGCGGTGAAGGGCGTGGGGCTGGAAGCGATGAAGGCTCTGGTGGCCGAGCGCGAGGCGAACGGCCCCTACACGGACCTGTTCGATTTCGCCGGCCGCCTGGACGGCAAGGTCATCAACAAAAGGCAGATGGAAAGCCTGATTTGCGCGGGCGCGTTCGACAGCCTTGATTCCAGCCGCGCGCGGGTGATGGAAAATGTGGAGCTTCTGGTGCGCCTGGCCGGCCATGCGGCGCATGAGCGCGAGGTGGGGCAGGCCAGCCTCTTCGCCGCCGCGCCGCAGCCGGCGGCCCGGCCCGCCTTGCGCGAGGTCAGGCCATGGGCGGACCTTGAGCGGCTGCAAAAGGAATTCGGCGCGCTTGGCTTTTATCTGTCGGCGCACCCGCTGGATGCCTTCCGGCCCCTGCTGGAGCGTTTGGGCGCCGTGCGCGCCGCGCAGCTTGGCGAGGCGGCGGGGGCGAGCGGATCACAACGCCGCAAGATCGCGGGCATTCTGGTTTCAAGGCAGGAGCGCACCGCCAAATCCGGCAACCGCTTTGCCTTCGCGCAGTTCTCCGACATGACCGGGCTGTTCGAGGTGACGGTTTTCTCGGAAATCCTGAACGCCAGCCGCGAGATGCTGACCACCGGCGCGCCGCTTCTTCTCACGGTGGATGTTCAGGGCGCGCCGCAGGAATACCGCCTCACCCTGCAACAGGTGGAGCGGCTTGACGACGTCGCGGCGCGCGAAAGCCAGGGGCTGATGCTGGTGCTTGGCAACGGGGAAGGATTGGCGGCGGCCTCGAATCTCATCGGCAAAACGCCGCGCGGCAAAAGCCGCGTTCACCTGCTGGTGGATCTGGACGGCGAGGAAGAGGCCGAAATCGCCCTCCCCGGCGGCTTTGCCCTCTCGGCCGAATTGCGCCATTCCCTCAAGGCCCTGCCGGGCGTTCTTGACGTGCAGGATTTGTAAGCGAAACAGTTTTGTGCTATACATAATTTCATGAAATTCGAAGTTCCCAATTCGCTGGAAGCGAAGATTGTCGATCACGCCAGGGCCGCCGGTCTTTCGGTGGAAGATTTTCTGCGGAAAGCCATTATTGAGAAAATCGAAAGTGTCGAAGAAAACATTGCGGCGGTCGAAGCGATAACCTCCGCGTCCCGCTCGCTCAGCCGGGAAGAAATCCTGAAAATCGTCATGAAAGGCGATTATCCAAATGACGAGGAAATAGCGCGGGCCGTTGCCGAAGACCCCGACGCGCCGCCCCTGCTTGATTACGAAACCATGAAGCAGAATTACAAGCCTATGCCGCCGCTCAAGCGGGTGTAGGAAGGCGTCCATGTTCGAATGGAACAAGGAGAAGGCGCGGCTTAACGAGAAAAAGCATGGAGTCGGTTTCAGCGAAGCGGCACAGATATTTTTTACCCCCTATTTTGCCATGGAAGACAAGCGCAGGGAGTATGGGGAAATCCGCTTCAACGCGCCCTTGGGTGTTCCTCCCAAAACATGCTGCGCGTGACTTATACCTTTCGTGAAGGCGCCATTCGCATTATTTCCGCGCGAAAAGCCAATTCCGCTGAAAAGAAAATCTATCTGGAAAGTCTCAAGGAAAACGAATAGGCGCATGGAAAAGCCCGGCCGGGCGTTCCTGACGTGCAGGATTTGTAAAATCTTTTTGAATGCGCTATTCTTTATCATGAAGAATCGGAGAGCTACGGCCATGAACATCGAACTTTCAAAGGAAGTCGAAAAGAAAATCCGCAGCATGGCGGAGAAGCTCGGCCTCAAGCCCGAAGAACTCGCCTTGGGATTTGTTGAGGAAAAAGTAAAAGGGCTTGAAGGCATTTACCCGTCTGACGCCGTTCTCGCCGCGCAGATTGCGCAAGACCCGGACTCCCCTCCACTTCTTGATTACGAGACGCTCAAAAAGACCTTCAAGCCCATGCCACCCCTTGATCAACTGGATTAGGCATGGAGTTTGAATGGGACCCCGAAAAGAATCTCAAGAACATCTACCGGCACGGCATCCCTTTTGACCGTGCCGCGGAAATTTTTTCGTCTCCCTGCCTGTATTTCGTCGATACGCGCCGGGACTATGGAGAGAAAAGATATAATGCTCTTGGCGTCAGTCAGAAAGTCGTGATGAACGTTACGTTTGTGCGCAGAGGCGCAAAAACACGGATTATTTCAGCAAGACTGGCGGGACAGCATGAGCGGCGCGCTTACCGCGAGTGGGCTGGTGAATAAATCCATGTCCGCCGGGCGTTCCTGACGTGCAGGATTTGTAGTTTTGCCGCTTATCAAGGCGAAAAATCTCACGCCCGGCAAAGCCGCCGGTTGCGAGGTGGGTTCAAGACGGAAAAGCGCCTTCCGGCGGGCGTTTCCAGTGGATCGGTTGAGGCTTCCGTGTCTCAAGAAAATTCACCAGATTCTGGAGGTCAGGACCAACAGGCTTCGGCGCTTTAACGACAAACCTCTTGATGGATGACCAGGCCTGTTTCCACAACCCGCTTCTTTTGAGATCTTTCTGCCTGATATCGTGAGCGGAGTTGGTGACCTGCGTCCTGTCCGTGCGCAAGATCCCGCTGACATAGGCACGCATTTTTTCTTCGGCCTGCCACCACTGTTCACTTCCTGGGAGCAAGTCCTTCATGACCTTATAAACAAAATTAACGCCCCACGCCTTGTCCGTCTCCGCGCTCTCGTCGGCGTAGGCCCACATGTTTCGTTCGGCATCATTCTCCAGGTTGCTTCCTTTGGGTGCAGCGTTCCTGGCTCTCAAGGCAAACTCGGCAGCCTCAATTTTATTCTCCAAAAAGCCGGCCAGTCCGAAAAAGACTTTCGGGAAACGTGGATCGGCGAAGTGCTCCTCACTATTGAGAAGGGCTTTAAGACAGGCATAAATCCCTGTTTGGTCCCTGGAAGTCACAGCCTCCTGGGCAAATCCGAAAAAGCCGTTACCCATGTAAAGCTCCTTCGTCTGAATAAAAAATCACCGGCGGCAATATGCCAAAATCCTTCCCGGCATCGCGCGTTCGCATGCATCGTATAGTAGCCTTGAGACTGACAAGGAAGGTTTTTTTTACTTTCAACTAATGGGAGCAGGAGTTCTTGAGGCGCGGGGTTTGTGGTTAATATTAAGGGCCCCTTGCTTTCACCCGGCGAACTCCCTAAAACAGCGCCAACTCACATCCTGCCGTGAACGACAGGGACCGGGCGGAAAAACCGGTCCTCGCGTTTCCGGTGTCCCGCCACTTGACTTGCCGGAACCACCTTATCAACAAGGCCGGGTCCGAAGGCAAGTTAAGTGGCGGGATGCAATTGCGGCAGGAGACGCTTAACCGGAGAAAGGACACAACATGGCCGAGTTGCCATCATTCACCATGCGTCAGCTCATGGAAGCGGGCGTGCATTTTGGTCACCACACCCGCCGCTGGAATCCGAAAATGGCTTCCTACCTTTTCGGTGTGCGGAACAATGTTCACATCATTGATCTTGAGCAGACGGTGCCGCTGCTTTACCGCGCGCTGAATGCCGTTCAAAGCGTGGTGTCACAAGGCGGGCGCGTGCTGTTTGTCGGCACCAAGCACCAGGCGCAGGATATCGTCGCCAGGGCCGCGAAGCATTGCGGCCAGTATTACGTGAACAGCCGCTGGCTGGGCGGCACGCTCACCAACTGGAAGACCATTTCCAATTCCATCAAGCGCCTGCGCGACATTGAAACACAGATCACCGAGCAGGCCGAAAAGCTCACCAAGAAGGAACTGCTTCAGCTTACCCGCGAGCAGGCGAAGCTTGAGCAGTCCCTTGGCGGCATCAAGGACATGGGCGGCCTTCCCGACATTTTGTTCATCATCGACACCAACAAGGAAGACATCGCCGTGAAGGAGGCGCAGAAGCTGGGCATCCCTGTCGTGGCGGTTCTGGACAGCAATTCCGATCCTTCGGGCATCGCCTATCCCATTCCGGGCAACGACGACGCCATCCGCGCCATTCAGTCCTACTGCGATCTGGTGTCGGCCGCGGTGCTGGCGGGCCTTCAGGTCGAGGCCATCGCCAGCGGCGCCGATCTGGGGGCCGTCGCCGGGCCTGAGGCGGAAGCGCCTCCGGCCAACGGCAACGATGTGCCGCCGCCTCCGGCGGCGGAGGCTCCCGCGGAAACGCAGGTGGCGCAGGCGTAATTATGTACTCGCGTCATTGCGAGGAGGCGCGCCGTAGTGAAACGAAGGCGGGCGACGAAGCAATCCAGGAATCTGCATTTCTGGATTGCTTCACCCGCTAAAGCGGGCTCGCAATGACGGTTTTGTCAATATGAGCCTATCAGGAGACATTCATGGCCGACATTTCCGCCACCGCCGTCAAGGAGCTTCGGGAAAAGACCGGCGCGGGCATGATGGATTGCAAAAAGGCGCTCACCGAAGCGGGGGGCGACATGGAAGCCGCCATCGACTGGCTGCGCAAGAAAGGCCTGTCGGCGGCGGCCCGGAAGGCCGGGCGCGTCGCGGCCGAGGGGTTGGTGGCGGTCTCCGCCTCCGGCAACAGGGGCACGGCGGTGGAGGTGAATGCCGAGACCGATTTCGTGGGCCGCAACGAGCAGTTTCAGGGCTTCGTGCGCAATGTGGGCGAGGCGGCGCAGGACGCCGGCGGCGATCTTGAAAGGCTGAAGGCCGCGGCCTATCCCGGCACGGGCCGCACCGTGCAGGAGGAGTTGGCGCATCTCATCGCCACCATCGGCGAGAACATGAACATCCGCCGCGCGCGGCAGATCACGGCGGGCGAGGGCGTGGTGGCCGCCTATACCCATAACGCGGTCGCGCCCAATCTGGGCAAGATCGGCGTGCTGGTGGCGCTTGAGTCAAAGGCCGGGCCGGAAAAATTGCAGGATCTTGGCCGCAAGCTGGCCATGCATGTGGCGGCGGCGCGTCCCGAATTTCTTTCCATCGAAAGCGTCGATACGGGCGCGCTGGAGCGCGAGCGCGCGGTGGCCACCGAGCAGGCCCGGCAGTCCGGCAAGCCCGAAGCGGTGATCCCCAGAATCGTCGAAGGCCGCATCAGGAAATATTACGAGGAAACCGTGCTGCTGGAGCAGGCCTTCGTGATGGATCCCGGCAGCCGCGTCAGGCAGGTGCTTGAAAAAGCGGGCGCGGAGCTTGGCGCGCCGGTCGTGCTTTCCGGCTTCGTCCGCTTCCAGCTTGGCGAGGGCATCGAGAAGGACAATGGCGACGACTTTGCCGCCGAGGTGGCGAAACTGGCGGGGTAGGTGAAGAGTTTCGAGGTCCGTGCTTTTCAAAAAGGACGGCATCACCCCCGCGCCCGGCTTCGCAAGCTTTGGCGCGACGGGGGGCGATGTCGGCCAAACCGGGACACGGCCTCTCTTTTCGCCCGCTTCCAAAACCCGCGCTTGGCTGGTAGGCTTGCGTCCCGCGAATAAATCCGAAGGCTTCCGCGCATGGCGTCTCCGTCGAAAAACCCCTCCGCCCGTTACAGCCGCGTCCTGCTCAAGCTGTCCGGCGAGGCCCTGATGGGCGAGCGCGACTACGGCCTTGATTCCGATGTCGTCGCCCGCGTGGCGGAAGAGATAAGGGAAGTCGTGCGGGCGGGCGTGCAGGTGTGCATCGTGATCGGCGGGGGGAACATCTTCCGCGGCATCTCGGCCGCTTCGACGGGCATGGAGCGCGCCACGGCCGATTATATGGGCATGCTGGCCACCACCATCAACGCGCTTGCCATGCAGAACGCGCTGGAGAAAGTCGGGGTCCCGACGCGGGTGCTTTCGGCCATTCCCATGGCCTCCATCTGCGAGCCATATATTCGCCGCCGCGCCATCCGCCACATGGAAAAGGGGCGGGTGGTGATTTTCGCGGCGGGCACCGGCAATCCCTTCTTCACCACCGACACGGCGGCGGCGCTGCGCGCCTCGGAAATGGGCGCGGACGCGCTGTTGAAGGCCACCAAGGTGGACGGCGTTTATTCCGGCGATCCGCGCAAGGTGAAGGACGCGCAACGCTTCGACAGGCTCACCTATCTGGATGTCCTGTCGAAAGACCTGGAAGTGATGGATGCCTCCGCCGTGACGCTGGCGCGGCAAAGCCGCATTCCCATCGTGGTTTTTTCGATCTTCACGCATGGCGGCCTGGCCGAGGTGGTTCAGGGCCGGGGCCGCTTTACCATTGTGACCGGGGAGTAAGGCCATGACCGAAATGCTTGATGACCTGAAGCGCCGAATGGAGCAGGGGCTGGAAAGCTTCAGGAAGGAACTGGCGGGCCTGCGCACCGGCCGGGCCACCCTCAACATGCTGGATCCCGTGCAGGTCGAGGCCTATGGCGGCCGCATGCCGCTGAATCAGGTTGGCACCGTCAACGTGCCGGAGCCGCGCCTGTTGACCGTGCAGGTGTGGGACAAGGGACTGGTGAAGGCTGTCGAAAAGGCGATTGCCGAAGCCGGGCTTGGCCTCAACCCGCAAGCGGAGGGACAGTTGATCCGCATTCCCATTCCCGCGCTCACGCAGGAGCGCCGGACCGAGCTTGCCAAGGTGGCCGGCAAATATGCCGAGTCCGCGCGCGTGGCGCTGCGCAACGTGCGCCGCGACGGCATGGAGCAGGTCAAGAAGCAGTTCAAGGAAAAATCCATCGGCGAGGACGAGCATAAGGGTCTTGAGCACAAGATCCAGCAGTTGACCGACAACGAAATCAAGAAAATCGACGAGTTGCTGGCCGCCAAGGAAAAGGAAATCACTCAGGTTTAATCCCATTCCCTCCTTTCGGGATGGAATATAGGGAAGGGACCCACTGCCATTCTATAAACGTATTGGTATGATTTTATTCCTCCCCCTGCCCCTCCCGGAAGGAGGGGGGGAGTCAGGATTGTCTGCTTAAGCCATGTCCGACGACGCCTATAAAACTCCACAGCACATCGCCATCATCATGGATGGCAACGGGCGCTGGGCCGAGGCAAGGGGCCTGCCGCGCATCGCGGGGCATCGCGCCGGGATCGAGGCGGTGCGCCGCGCGCTGGAGGCGGCGGTGGATTTGGGCGTTCCTTACCTGACCCTTTACGGCTTCTCATCCGAAAACTGGCGCCGCCCCGAAAAGGAGGTCAGCGACCTGATGGGCCTGCTGCGCGTCTACCTGCAAGGCGAAATCGCCCATTTGCACAAGGAGGGCGTGCGCCTGCGCGTCATCGGCGAGCGCGAGCGGTTCGAGCCCGACCTGATCCGCCTGATCGAGGAGAGCGAAAAGCTCACCTCCGGCAACACCCGCATCAACCTGACGATTGCCCTCAGCTATGGCGGGCGGCAGGAGCTGGTGCGCGCCGTGCGCGTCCTTGCCGGGAAGCTTGATCCCGGCCAGCCGCTTGCCGCGCAGATCACGGAAGAAAGGGTGGCGGAAGCGCTTTACACCGCAGGCATGCCCGATCCCGATCTTGTCATCCGCACCAGCGGCGAGAAGCGTCTGAGCAATTTCCTGCTGTGGCAGTCGGCCTATGCCGAATTCGTTTTTCCCGGCGTGCTCTGGCCCGAATTCGGCAAGGAAGACCTTGCCCGCGCCATCGCCGAGTTCAACCGGCGCGAACGCCGCTACGGGACGCGGGCGGGGTAAAAGGGTCTCCGGCATCGCGCGTCATCCCGGAAAGGCGCGAAGCGCCTTATCCGGGATCTCTTGTGTGTCTGGAGATTCCGGATAAGCCTCACGTTGTTCGGCTTTCCGGAATGACGCGGGACCATCCGGGTCTTTCTCAATGCCAGGGTGATACGAATGATGTCCAGCGTAACTTTCCTCCGCTCCAATCTTCTCATGCGCGCGATCAGCGCCGCCGTTCTCGCGCCCGCCTTTCTGGCGCTGGTCTGGGAGGGCGGCATCGCCTATGGCAGCGTGATCCTGCTTTGCATGCTGTGGGCCGGGTACGAATGGCTGTTGATGACCAATCCCGCGGGCCAGAAAGGCGTGTGGGTGACCGTGCTGTTCGCGCTGGCGCTGAGCTGGGGCCTCGCCCTGCAAGTCGGCGTCACGCTGGCCCTGATCGCCTGCCTTGCGGTCACTCTCGTGCTTATGGGAGCCTTTCGCCTGTTCCGGGTGCGCAAGCCGGTGCTGGTCTCCTTGAGCGTGGCGTATCTGGGCGCGGCGGGGCTGGGGATGATCGCGCTCCGCCAGATCGAGGGGCCGGGCTTTGGCCTGTCCCTGTTCCTTTGCGCCACGGTCTGGCTGACCGATACCGGAGCCTACGCGCTGGGCAAGCTGGTGCGGGGCGCGCGCCTCGCTCCCGGCATCAGCCCCGGCAAGACCTGGGCGGGATTCGCGGGCGGCCTGCTCGCGGCCCTTCTGGCGGGCCTCCTTGCCGATGCCATATTTAAGCCCGCGGATACGGTCCGGGTGATGTTAACGGCGGCGTTCTTGTCACTGGCCGCGCAATGTGGTGATTTATTTGAATCCTGGGTCAAGCGGCAGGCGGGCGTCAAGCATTCGGGCGAGTTGATCCCCGGCCATGGCGGGCTGCTTGACCGCATCGACGGGCTGCTGATGGCGGTCTTGCTTTTCTGGACGGCGCTGTGGGTGGATGGCTTTAATCTGGCGTGGTGGATTGAATGAAGGCTGTTTTGCAGGTTCATCCCGCGTCCGCGGCGGCGCGGCGCAAGGTGACGGTTCTTGGCTCCACCGGCTCGGTGGGGCGGCAGACGGTTGGGTTGCTGGCCGCCAACAAGGGGCGGTTCGGGGTTGCCGCGATGACCGCGCGGAAAAACGTTTCCCTGCTCATTGAACAGGCGAGGGAATTGCGTCCCGGACTCGCCGTGATCGGCGACGCGGCGCAGTTCGCCGCCTTGCGCGAAGGACTTTCCGGCACGGGCATCGAGGTTGCGGCGGGGGCCGACGCCATCATCGAGGCCGCGCGGCGCGACAGCGACCTGGTGGTGGCCGCCATCGTGGGCGCGGCGGGCCTTCCCGCCACCCTTGCAGCCATAACGCGGGGCGCGACGGTCGCCTTTGCCAACAAGGAATGCCTGGTCAGCGCCGGGCCCTTGATGATGCAGCAGGTGGCCCGTCATGGCGCGCGGCTTTTGCCGGTGGACAGCGAGCATAACGCCATTTTCCAGGTGTTCGAGGATGAAAGGCGGGAAGGCATTGCCCGCCTTGTTCTTACCGCGTCGGGCGGCCCGTTCCGCGACGCCGGCCTTAAGGAGATGGAGAAGGTCACGCCGGAAGCGGCGGTCCGGCACCCGGTCTGGGCGATGGGCGCGAAAATCTCAATCGACAGCGCCACCATGATGAACAAGGGGCTGGAAATTATCGAAGCGCGCTGGCTGTTCGACATGCCGGGCGGCCGGATCGACGTTCTGGTGCATCCGCAATCGGTGGTCCACAGCATGGTGGAATACAAGGACGGGTCGGTGCTGGCCCAGCTTGGCTCGCCCGACATGCGCACGCCGATTGCCTACGCGCTGGCCTGGCCCGAACGCATGGAAGCCCCGGTGCAAAGGCTGGACCTTGTCAAGCAGGGCCGCCTGACCTTCGAGGCGCCGGACGAGGCCCGCTTTCCGGCGCTGCGTCTGGCGCGGCAGGCCCTTGACCGGGGCGACAGCGCGCCCGCTGTTTTGAATGCCGCCAATGAGGCGGCGGTCGCGGCGTTTTTGTCCGGAAAAACCGGTTTTCTTGATATCGCCCGCGTGGTCGAGGAGGTTCTGGCGGCCTCGAACATTTCCGCCCTGCCCGATATCGAAAGCATCCATGCGGCGGATGCCGCCGCGCGCCGGCTGGCGGAAGAGAAGATCAGCGTGATCGCGGGGAAGTGAGCATGTATGCAATAACCCATCACTGTGAACGGCCGGAGGGGGCGAAGCAATCCAGAGCATAAATATACCAGGCGTCCCCGCGGAAGCGGGGCCCCAGTTTGTTTATAATTAAACTGGATTCCCGCTTTCGCGGGAATGCCTCGTGGTGGATTGCTTCGCTCTCTCCGGCCGCTCGCAACGCTGGCACGTACCCAATCAGGTGAGCCATGAAAGAAGTTCTTTTTCACTATCTGCCGTATTTCATCGTCGTGCTGGGCATCGTGGTGTTCGTGCATGAATGGGGGCATTACATCGTGGCCCGGTGGTGCGGGGTGAAGGTGGAGTCCTTCTCCATCGGCTTCGGGCCGGAGATTTTCGGTTTCCACGACCGCAGCCGCACCCGCTGGAAAATCAGCCTGCTGCCCCTGGGCGGCTATGTGAAAATGTTCGGCGACGTCGATCCCTCCAGCATGCCCAACGCCGGAGCGCAGCAGGCCTTGACTCCCGCCGAGCGCAAGGTGGCCTTTTTCGCCCAGCCGGTGGCCCGGCGCGCGGCGATTGTCGCGGCGGGCCCCGGCATCAATTTCCTTTTCACCTTCGTGGTGTTCGTGGCCCTGTTCATTCTGCAGGGCCAGCCGGTCACGCCGCCGGTGGTCGGCGGCCTGACCGAAGGCGGCCCGGCCGCGGCGGCGGGCCTCAAACCGGGTGACCTGATCCTGGAAATCAACAATGATCCGGTGGACCGTTTTGAGGATCTGCGGCGCATCATTTCGGGTGGCGGCGGCAAGACCGTCGCGCTTCTGGTTTTACGCGAGGGGCGGGAGCGGGCCATCGACGTCACCCCGCGCCGGGTCGAGGTGAAGGACCGCTTTGGCATAACGCACCGCGTCACCCAGATCGGCATCAAGTCCCAGCCGGGCAGAATGCAATACCGCAAGCTGCCGCCGGAAATGGCCGTGGGCGCCTCGCTCCGCGAGATGGGCCATATGGTCGACATGACGCTGAAGGCCATCGGCCAGATCATAATCGGCACGCGCGGCACCGAAGAGCTGGGCGGGCCCTTGCGCATCGCCCAGATGTCGGGCGAGGTGGGGAAGGCTGGCGTGGTGCCCCTCATCTGGTTCATGGCGGTGCTTTCGCTGAGCCTTGGACTGTTCAACCTGTTTCCCATACCGCTGCTGGATGGCGGGCATTTGCTGTTTTACCTGCTTGAGGCGGTGAAAGGCCGTCCCATTAACGAAAACATCATGGAATTCTCGTCCCGCGCGGGTTTTGTGTTCATCATCAGCCTGATGCTTTTCTTCACATGGAACGATATTGTCCAGCTTCAGGTTTTTGATGCGATCCGCGGTTTTTTGAGCTAGAGGCTGGAGGCGAGAGACGAGGGACTGGCCGGCAATAAGGCAGGTCTGTTGCCTGACGAGCTCCTAGCCTCTAGCCTCCAGCCCCTCGCTTCTTTCTCGTTTTCACATACGGTCCATGAAATTTCTTTCCTTCTGCCTGTGCCTGCTTGCGGTCCTGCTGGGGCTTACGGGTCCCGCCTGCGCCCGGCAGTCCCCTGCCGCGGGCGCGGCGCCGGTCATCGCGCGCATCGTGGTGCAGGGCACCCAGCGCATCGAGGTGAATACGGTTCTTTCTTACCTGACCCTTGGCGTGGGCGAGCCGGCGTCGCCGGAAAAGCTGAACGAATCCCTGAAGAATGTTTTTGCCACCGGCTTTTTCGCCGATATCCGCCTGGACATGCAGCCCGGCGGCACGCTGATGGTCGCCGTCAGGGAAAACCCCGTTATCAACCGCGTGGTGTTCGAGGGCAACAACGCCATCGACGATGCGGACCTTGAAAAAGAGGTCCAGATCCGGCCGCGGCAGGTCTACACCAAAAGCCGCGTTAAAAGCGATGTGCAGCGCATCCTGGATGTCTACCGGCGCAGCGGGCGCTTTTCGGCGATTGTCGAGCCGAAAATCATCACGCTCGCCCAGAACCGCGTTGACCTTGTCTTTGAAATCACCGAGGGCGACCGCACCGGCATCCGCCGCGTGCGTTTTGTCGGCAATCACATGTTCGACGATGCCGCGTTGCGCGACGCCGTCAGCACCCGCGAAACCGCCTGGTGGCGCTTTTTCTCCAGTTCCGACTTCTACGACCCCGACCGCCTGAATTACGACAAGGAATTGCTGCGCCGCTTCTACCTCAATCATGGCTATGCCGACTTCCGGGTCTTGTCGGCGCAGGCCGAGCTGGCGCAGAACCGCAAGGACTTCATCATTACCTTCACCGTGGAAGAAGGGGGGCGCTACCGCTTCGGCACGGTGGACATCACCACCCGGCTGAAGAACCTGGATAGGGAAGCGCTTCGGCAAAAACTGTCCATCGCGTCCGGCGGCTGGTATAGCGCGGAAAGCGTTGAGAAAAGCGTGGCGCGGATCACCGCCGCGCTGGGCGACAAGCAATATGCCTTCGTGCAGGTGCAGCCCAAGCTGAATGTGCGCCGGGAGCAGCACAGGGTGGACGTGAATCTCGCCGTCGATCAGGGACCGCGCGTTTTCGTGCAGAACATCAACATCACCGGCAACACCCGCACGCTGGACCGCGTGATCCGCCGGCAGATGACCCTGGCCGAGGGCGACCCGCTGATCCTCTCGCGCCTCAAGAAATCCGAGCGGAAAATCCGCGATCTTGGATTTTTCGAAGACGTCAAGGTCACCCAGACCGAGGGCGCGCAGCCCGACCAGTCGGTGATCGACGTGGCGGTGAAGGAGAAGCCGACCGGCGAAATCTCGCTGGGCGCCGGCTTTTCGTCCACCGACGGCCCGCTCGGCGATTTCAGCATCCGCGAGCGGAACCTGCTGGGCAAGGGACAGGACCTGCGCTTTTCGGTGCAGGCCTCGTCCCGTACGCAGCAGTACGATGTCAGCTTCACCGAGCCCTATTTCATGGAGCGCGACCTCGCGGCGGGCGCCGATGTCTTCCGCGTCGTGCGCGACAACCAGGACTCCAGCTCGTTCGACGAGGCGCGCAACGGCGTGAACCTCCGCCTGGGGTATCCTTTGGGCGAGTTCCTGCGCCAGAAGCTCAATTACAGCCTTACGCAAACCAAAATCACCAATGTGCCGTCCACCGCCTCGCGCTATGTGCGCGAGCAGGAAGGGACGGTCATTTCCTCCTGGATCGGGCAGGAGTTGATGTATGACCGCCGCGACAGCAAGCTGAAACCCACCGAGGGTTACTTTATCCGCCTGGACAACGACGTGGCGGGGCTTGGCGGAGATGTGCGCTATCTGCGCTCGCGCCTGGGCGGCGCCTATTTTCACCCGGTGGCGGATAAATGGATCCTCAGCCTGTTCGGCGAAGGCGGCTATATCGTCGGTTTTGGGCAGGATGTGCGCATCAACGACCGTTTCTATCTGGGCGGCGACACGCTGCGCGGCTTCGAATACGCCGGCATCGGCCCGCGCGATCTCACCGGCACGGCCGACGACGCGCTGGGCGGCAACCGCTTCGCCCGCGCGAAAATCGAGTTGAGCTTTCCCTCCGGCCTTCCGGAGGATTTCGGCGTGCGGGGCCGCGTGTTCAGCGATGCCGGCATTCTGGACGGGCTGGATATCACCCCCGCGCCCGGCGAGAACCTGAAGCTGGATTCCTCCATCCGCGTCAGCGTCGGCGTGGGCCTGAGTTGGGCCTCGCCGTTCGGTCCCATCGGCATCGATCTTGCCAAGGCGGTCAAAAAGGAATCTTATGACAAGACGGAATTTTTCCGCTTCAGCTTCGGCACGCAATTCTGATGAAACGTCTTGCCACTCTCCTGCCGATGATTTTGTTTGCCGTCCTGCCCGCTGTGGCGGGGGCGGCCGAGGCGCGGACTCCTTCGCCTGCGCCGGAACATGCGCCCGTGCTGATCGTGGACGTGAAGCGCATCCTGGATGAATCAAGGGCTTCGGTGGGCGCGCAGCGGAAGATTGAGGCGCAACGCAGCGCCTTTCAAAGCGAGATCGCCGCGCGTGAGCAGGAAATCCGAAAGGCCGAACAGGAGCTTTTGGCCGCGCGCGGCAGGTTGAAGCCGGACGCCTACGCCGAAAAGGAAAACCAGCTTCGCAAAAAATTCCGCGAGGTCGAGCAATATGTGCAGGAGCGCCGCCGCCTGCTGGAGCAGGCCACGGCATTGGCCATGGGCAAGGTGCGGGCGGTGCTGGTCGGTATTGTGGCCGACGTGGCGCGCCGGCGCGGCGCGCAGGCGGTGCTGGTGCGTCAGCAGATGCTGTGGTCGGAAGGATCGCTGGACATCACCAATCAGGTTTTGGAACGGCTGAACGCGGAATTGCCGGAACTTCCCTTGCGGATCGGAAATCCGCCGCCGCCCCCGCCGGGCGGCGCGAAAGACGGAAAAAAACCGGAATAATAGCCGCGGGGGACGCATTGATTTGCCCGCGAAAATAAGGCAAGAATAGGCGCTTTGGCGGCCGGACCCGGCCGCCCGGACAACGCCCATGGACCCTTCGCTTTCGCCCGCCGCCGCCAAATCCGTGATCGACGTGAACGGGATCATGGACCGCATTCCCCACCGCTTTCCCATGCTGATGATCGACCGCATCACCGAGCTTGCGCCCGGCGAGTCGGCGACGTCGGTCAAGAACGTCACCGCCAACGAGCCGTTCTTTGCCGGCCACTTTCCCGGCCATCCCATCATGCCGGGCGTGCTGATCGTGGAAGCCATGGCGCAGACATCCGCCGTGCTGGTGGTGGACAGCCTGGGGGACGTCAATCCCGGACGGCATGTGGTCTATTTCATGACGATTGACGAGGCGCGCTTCCGCCGCCCGGTGGTCCCCGGCGACGCGCTGACCATCATCGTGAAGAAGGAACGCCAGCGCGGCAATGTCTGGAAGTTCCGCGGCGAGGCCTTTGTCGACGGCGAGAAGGCCGCCGAAGCCCTTTATAGCGCCATGCTGGTCGATACCTGGGCCCAGAAGTAGACGGATGGCCGTGGCAAGCTCCATTCACCCCACCGCTCTTGTCGATCCGGCGGCAACACTCGGCGAAGGAGTCGCCATCGGCCCTTATTGCGTGGTCGGCGCCGGGGTTGCGCTTGGCGCGCGCGTCCGGCTGCGCGGCCATGTGGTGGTGGACGGCCTGACCCGCGTCGGCGACGACTGCGAAATCTATCCCTTCGCCGCCATCGGCCTGCCGCCGCAGGATTTGAAGTATAAGGGCGAGGCGTCGGAATTGCGCATCGGCGCGCGTTGCTGCATCCGCGAGCATGTCACCATCAATCCCGGCACCGGGGGCGGCGGCATGCTGACCGAACTGGGCGAGGATTGCCTGATCATGGTGGGCGCGCATGTGGCGCATGATTGCAGGCTTGGCCATCATGTGATCCTCGTGAACAACGCCACGCTGGCCGGCCATGTGCATGTCGGCGACCACGCCATTGTCGGCGGCAATTCGGCGGTGCATCAGTTCGTGCGCATCGGCGCGCATGCGATGATCGGCGGCATGTCGGGCGTTGAGAACGATGTGATCCCCTTCGGCACGGTGATGGGCGAGCGCGCGCGGCTCGCCGGGCTGAACCTGGTGGGGATGGAGCGCCGCGGCTTCTCGCGTGACGACATGCGCGATCTGCGCGCCGCCTACCGCATGCTGTTCGCGCCCGAAGGGACCTTCGCGGAACGCCTGGAAAGCGTGGCCGGCAGCTACGGCGGGACGGAGGTTGTCGCGGGGCTGCTGGAGTTCATTCGCGCCAAATCCGCGCGCGCCCTGTGCCAGCCGCGCGCGGGCGAGCCGGAATAGGCCTGTCATGGAAACGCTTGGCATCATCGCGGGCGGCGGCGAAGCCCCGAAACGCCTTGTCGCCGCCTGCAAGCGGACGGGCCGGCCGTATCATGTGCTGGCCTTCATCGGCCAGGCCGCCGGCGACGTGGAGGCCGATGCCACGCGGATTGATTATATTCACCTTGGCGCCGCCGAGGAAGCCCGCCGCATCTGCCGCGAGAGAAACCTGCGCGAGATCGTGATGATCGGCTGCGTCCGCCGTCCCTCGCTGGCGGAACTCAGGCCCGATGCGCTGATGATGGGCAAGCTTGCCAAAATCGGGTTTCATCTTCTGGGCGATGACGGGCTTTTGAAAGCCGTGGTGCGCGAGATCGAGGCCGAGGGCTTCCGCGTCATCGCCGCGCAGGACGTGTTTGCCGGTTTGCTGACGCCCGAAGGACAGCTCGGCGCAATCGCCTTGCCGGAGGAGCGCAAGGCCGATCTTGCCCGCGGCATCGACGTGGCGCGCCGTCTGGGCGAGCTGGATGTGGGCCAGGCCGTGGTGGTGCAGCAGGGCATCGTCCTGGCCGTGGAAGGCGCGGAGGGCACCGAGGCGCTCCTCCGCCGCGCGGGCGATCTGCGGCGCGAAGGGCCGGGCGGCGTGCTGGTGAAGCTGAAAAAACCGCGGCAGGACCCGCGTTTTGATCTGCCCGCGCTTGGGCCGGATACGGTCAGGCAGGCGGCGGCGGCCGGGCTTGCGGGCATTGCGGCCGAGGCGGGCGCGTCGCTCTTCATCGACCGCGAGGAAGCCCTGCGCCTTGCCGACGCGGCCGGGTTGTTTGTTCTGGGTATCACGGATTCCCCTTTCCCTGAGGGACTTGTGAAAGGGTCATGAGGGTCAACAGGGGTCAACAGGGTCAAAAAAGACCCATGCGGCCCTTTTGACCCTTTTCGACCCTAAAAGGAAAGGGGCAGGGTTTTCCTGTTTGCTGGTTTTGTCATGCCTCCCGATCCCCTTTTCTTCCTTGTGGCCTGCGAGCCGTCGGGCGATGCGCTGGGCGCCGGCGTGATGGCGGCGTTGAAAGCGCGGCTGGATGGCCGGGTGCGCTTTGCGGGGGTAGGCGGACCGCGCATGGCGGCGGAGGGGCTGGATTCCCTTTTTCCGCAATCCGATCTGGCGCTGTTCGGCGTGTTCGAGGTGCTGCCGAAAATTCCGCGGGTGCTGCGCCGCCTGCGGGAAACGGCGCAAGCGGCGCAGGCCGCCAGGCCCGTTCTTGTCCTGACCATCGACGGGCCGGATTTTTCCTTCCGCCTCGCCAAGAGGCTGAGGGGCAAGGGCATTCCCCTTGTTCATTATGTGGCGCCCAGCGTCTGGGCCTGGCGGGCGGGGCGGGCGCGCAAGATCGCCCGCCTTTACGATCATTTGCTGGCGCTCTTGCCGTTCGAGCCGCCTTTTTTTACCCGTGAAGGATTGCCTTGCGCCTTCACCGGCCATCCGGCCGCGGCAAATCCGGGCGCGGAGGATGCCTCATGCGCGGCGTTGCGGCGAAAACTGGGCATCCCGGCGGACAGGAAAATTCTTTGCGTTCTTCCGGGAAGCCGCCGGGGCGAGATTGGCCGCCTTGCGCCGGTTTTCGGCAAGACGCTTGGCTTGCTGGGCGATATTGCGAAAGACTCCTGCGTGGTCCTGCCCACGCTGCCGCATGTGGCGGACATGCTGAAACCCCATCTGGCGCGCTGGCCGGTGAAACCGGTTTTGCTGGTGAGCGAGGAGGAGAAATACGCCGCCTTTCGCGCCTGTCACGCGGCGCTGGCGGCTTCGGGCACCGTGTCGCTGGAACTGGCCATGGCGGGAGCGCCGCATGTCATCGCCTATAAGCTGAACGGGCTGACGGCGATTTTGTTTGCGCTTTTCGTGCGGTTGAAATTCGTCAATCTCGTTAATATCCTGCTGCAACGCATGGTTATTCCTGAATATCTTCAGCTTCGCTGTACGCCCGCCTTGCTGGCCGAGGGCCTGCGCGCCCTGTGGATCCGCGAAGAGGCGCGGGCCCGGCAGAAACAGGCGTTCGGGACGGCGCGGGCCCGGCTATTGACGGAAGGAAAAACCCCTTCCGAAAAAGCCGCCGAAGTTTTGCGCGAGGTTGCCGGTGTCTGAGACCCGAAGCCTTACGGTCTTGCAGATCATTCCTTCGCTGGAGGCGGGTGGGGCCGAGCGGGCGGTTATCGATATCGCCGAGGCGTTGAAAAAAGCGGGACACCGGGCGCTGGTGATCAGTTCGGGCGGGCGCATGGTGCGCGAGCTGGAAGAAAAAGGCGGCGTTCATTTCCGCTGGCCGGCCGCCAGCAAGAATCCCGTCACCATTCTTGCCAATGCCGCGCGGCTGGAAGGCTTTATGAGCGGGCAGGGTGTTGACATTGTTCACGCGCGCTCGCGGGCGCCGGCCTGGAGCGCCTGGCTTGCCAGCCGCGTCACGCGCACGCCGTTCGTCACCACGTTTCACGCCGCCTACAAGGGGCGGTCGCGCCTGAAAAAGCTCTATAATTCGGTGATGGTCAAAGGTGACCGGGTGATTGCCATCTCGGAATTTATCGCCCGGCATATCCGCCAGCATTTTCCCATTGATGAGAAACGCCTGGCCGTCATCCCGCGGGGCATCGATTTTTCGGTTTTTGATCCTGCCGCCGTCACGCCCGAACGCCGCGAAGCCTTTCGTCTCTCCGCCAGGATAACGGACGATGCGCCGGTGGTGCTGATCCCCGGCCGTCTTGCTCCCATCAAGGGGCAGGAGCTGGCGCTGCGCGCCCTGGCCCGCCTTTCCCGGCCTTTTGTGGCGGTCATCATGGGCCCCGACCAGGGGCGCAAGGACTACAGCGAGGGCCTGCGCCTTCTGGCCCGCGAGCTTGGCCTTGCCGGCAAGACGCGGTTTCTGCCGGGGGGCGACATGCCCGCCGCCCTTTCCACGGCCGATGTGGTGCTGAGCGCAAGCCTGGTCGCGGAAGGATTTGGCCGCATTCCGGTCGAGGCGCAGGCGATGGGCGCGCCGGTGATCGCAACGGCTCTCGGCGCCACCAACGAAACCATACGCAACGGCGAAACCGGCTGGCTGGTTCCGCCGCGCGACGCCGCCGCGCTGGCCGGGGCGCTGGAAGAAGCGCTTTCGCTGGACGCGGCGGCAAGACAGGTCTGGGCGAAGCGGTCGCGCGCATGGGCGATGAGCCTTTCCGATATCCGGCAGATGTGCGCGGCCACGCTCAACGTCTATCAGGATTTGTGCCGGGAAAAGACCAGCCCATGAATATTCTCGTCATACGTCTGGGCGCGCTGGGCGATTTGCTGCTGTGCATGAAGCCGTTTCAGGATATTCGCGCGGCGTTTCCACGGGATTCCGTGAGTTTGCTGACCGGCTCGGCCTTCGCCGGATTCGCCCGCACCCTGCCGTGGTTCGACGCCGTGATCGCGGATCCGCGCCGGCCGCTTTGGCGGGTGGACGCAGCCTGGCGCGTGGGCATGGATCTGCGCGCCGGAAATTTCGGCCTTGTCTTCGATTTGCAGAACAAGCCGCGCACCGCGCTTTACCGCCGCCTGTTCGTCGGCGGACATGTCGACTGGTCGGGAACCTTGAAGGGCTGTTCGCATTTCTACACCCCAAGCCCCGAAAAAATCCACCGTCAGGAAGACGTGCTGGGCCAGCTTCGCGCCGCCGGGGTGGGGGATAGCGGCCCGCTGAATCTTGACTGGCTGTCGGCCCCGGTGGACGATCTGCGTCTGCCCGAACGCTATGCCGTGCTGGTGCCGGGCTCGTCGCCGGGGCATCCCTATAAACGCTGGCCACCCGGCCATTACGCGGCGCTGGCCCATAGGCTCAAGGAAAAAGGGCTGGACGTTCTGCTGGCGGGCGCCAAAGACGATGCCGGGGCCATTGCCGCCATCCGCGCCGAAGCGGGCTTTGCCCGCGACCTTTCGGGACAAACCAGCCTTGCCCTTCTGGCCAGCGTTTTTCGCGGCTGCGCGCTGGCCGTGGGCAATGATACCGGTCCCATGTTTCTGCCGGCCATGCTGGGGCGGCCGTCGCTCACGCTTTTTTCGGGCGCGACCGATCCCGCGCGCTGCGGCCCGCTTGGCCCCCGCTGCGGCTGGCTGAAGCGCGGCAATCTGGCCGATCTTCCGGTAGAGGAAGTGCTCAGGAAAATTTCCACGCTTCCTACTTGACCAGTAACAGCGTGGCAAGGCCGAGAAAGGTGGCAAAGCCGCAACAGTCGGTCACCGTGGTGACCAGCGCGCTGGACGATATGGCCGGGTCTACCTTGAAGCGGTGCAGGATCAGCGGGACCAGCGTTCCCGCCAGGGCGGCGGCGATCAGGTTGATAATCATGGCAAGGGCGATCACCACCGCGATCATGCCGTTATGATACCAGACCGCGGCAAAGGCCCCCACGATCAGGGCAAAAAACAGGCCGTTCAGCGCGCCGACCGAGGCTTCCTTCACCAGAAAGCGCCAGGCGTTGATCCAGCTAAGCTCGCGCAAGGCCAGCCCGCGCACGGCCACGGCCAGGGTTTGCGTGCCCGCGTTGCCGCCTTGCGAGGCGACAATCGGCATCAGCACCGCCAGCGCCACATAGGCTTTCAGCGCCGGCTCGAACAGCGAAATGACCCACGAGGCCAGGAGGGCGGTGCACAGGTTCACGAACAGCCAGGTAAAGCGCGACTGGGTGGTTTCCATCACGTCGCGGTAAAAGTCGGGCTCGCTCACGCCGCTCAAATGCACCAGTTCCTGGGTGGCCTGCTCTTCGATGATGTCGATCACGTCGTCGATGGTAATCATGCCCACCAGGCGCCGCCGCTCGTCCTCCACCGGGGCGGACACGAGCCCGTGGCGCTGGAAAATATAGGCGACCTCTTTCTGCGGCATCAGCACGGGAATGCGCTGGCTCTGCTCGTCCATGAGCGCCCGGAGCGCCGTTTCGGGCGGCGCGCGCAACAGGCGGTGCAGCGGCACACTGCCCCGCGCATGGCCTTCGTTGTCCACCACGAAAATATCATAGAAAGCGTCGGGCAGTTCGGCGCGGCTGCGCACGTATTCGGTGGCGCGCTGCACGGTCCAGTCGTCGGGCGCGGCGATCAACTCGCGCTGCATCAGGCGGCCCGCGCTTTCGTCGGGGTAGGAAAGCACGGTGCGCAGCGCGTCGCGCTCTTCCATGGGCAGCGCGGAAAGCACCTGCCGTTGCACGTCGCGGGCCAGGGTTTCCATCACCTCGACGGCGTCGTCGGTCTCCAGGCTGGTGACGGCGCGGGCAAGGTCCTTGGTGTCGAGCTGCTCGACGATGTCCTCGCGCACGGAGTCGTCCAGCAGCGGCAGCACCTCAGGATCAAGATGCGGCTTGACGACGTTTAGGATCGCCTCGCGGTTTTCAGGCGTACAGACATGCAGAAGATCGGCCAGATCCTCGGCGGGCAGGTTGAGGATGATGCGCTCCAGGCGCGCGGCATCCCGCGCCTCAAGCGCATCCAGCACGCTGGCCAGCAGATCCTGGCTCATGCCGCGTTCCGGCGGCGCAAGCGGCTTGGTTTCTTCATGCGCTTCGATTTCCGTCATGGCGCATTCCGGCGGTTTGAAGAAATGGGAACGTTCGTATAACGAAGCCCGCAGGCCAGCCTTAACAGCTTGATAAATCGGCATGCAAGGCTTTTCGCGCCTTTTGTTTCGAAAGCCGTCTTATGTGCCCGAAAGGCTTCGCTTTGCGCGGATATAAAGCGGATATAAAAACGCCCGCCTGAAGCGGGCGTTCTGGAGAAACCGTTAAAAGGCTTTAGGCCGATCTGTCGACCGTCTGCCCGCGATTGCTCGGCGGAGGAGTAGGCTCTTCGCGGGGTTTTTCCGGCGCCTCGACTTTTGGCGGCGGCGGGGCGGGACGTTCGGTGCGCTCAACCTGTGAAGTGGGCTGCGTGGCAGGGATGCTGGTCATGAATCACCTTGTTTCTGAAAAGGGCATGTTGAAAAAACAGGACACAGTTTAATCGCTTAAGGTTAAATCCCGTTTAACATAAGGAATCATCAATGATTCAACAATAACAACGACCTGTCTGGCAAAGCCTGACAATTCGCCGCTGATGTGCCGAAGGGCGCGCCGCATGTCGGACATGTTGGGCCGGATTTTTCCGGCCAGATGCCGGAAGCAAGGCATGACGGCGAAAACGAGAAATGCTCTTGGTGGAGAGCCTGCGCAGATGCTTGACAGATTGTATCCTATAAGATACAATCTTTCAGGATGGAAGTTCGCGCGACGGATATTTTTTCAAACTGGCTGGCTGGACTTCGTGATGCGCGTGCCAGGGCAAAAATAGCCGCAAGAATTGACAGGCTGTCTTTGGGAAATTTTGGCGATGCCAAATCTGTTGGGGCCGGCGTCAGCGAGCTTCGAATTCACCATGGTTCAGGCTACCGGGTTTATTTTGTGCGACGCGGACAGAATATCGTCATTCTGTTATGCGGTGGCGACAAAGACTCGCAAGCCAGAGATATCAGGCTGGCAAAATCCCTGGCTGGAAATCTGGAGGAATAAAATGGCAAGAAAGAAAAAAACCAAAACCCGTCCTTTCGATGCGGCGAAATATCTGAACAGCCGCGAGGCTGTCGAAGCATACATGGAAGAAGCGCTTGCAAGCGGTGATCCGGCTTTTGTCGCGCAGGCGCTTGGCACGGTTGCGCGCGCGCGCGGCATGACAGGAATTGCCAAGAAAGCCGGCCTGTCCCGCGAAAGCCTCTATAAAACCTTGAGCAAGGAAGGAAATCCTGAGTTCGGCTCCGTGATGCGCGTTATCGCTGCCCTGGGCTTGAAATTATCGGTGACAGCCGCGCAAACGCGGCATTAAACCCGGCTAGCGGGACGGCGCGTCAAGCGCGCGATCAAGAATCTCGTCAAGCGCTTCGACTTCTTTTTGGCCCTTGACCAGATAGGCATGCGCGCCATAGCGCAGGGCGCGGTCGCGCAGGCGCGCATCGTCGACCCCGCTATAGACGATAATCGGCATGTGCGGCGCCTCGGCCCGGAGCGCCGGAATCGACACCAGCCCGCCAATGTCGAACAAATTAAGGTCAAGCAGGATGATATCGAAACATTCCCGTTTCACCAGCCGCAGCGCGCCCATCAGGCTGGAAATGTCGACGACTTCGTAATAATTCCTGCCACGGGATAATGTTCGTTTGACGTAAACCACATCGCTGGCGGAATCCTCCACCATTAAAATACGCACCGCGCGCGGCGGCGGCAGGGGCGGGCCAATCTCCATGGCCTCTTTAAAACCGGGACGGGACATGACGGACACTATTACCGCAGGGTGATTAATAAAGCGAAAAAGCATCAACCTGTATGCCGGAATCCGGGTGTCCGGGATGTTTCGCTTAATAGAATACTAACAAATGTCTCATACACGGTAAGGTTGTTTGTCGCTTCTTGGAGGAATCGGGTGTCGACCGTCAAGTGGGAAGAGTGGATGAGCGTCGGCCTTGACCGGATCGATGCCGATCATAAGCAAGTGCTGGCCCTGCTGGGCGATCTGGAGCATCAGGTGAAGGAAGGAGCCGGCCGGGAAAAAATTCTGGCGTCGTTCGACGGCTTCATCCGGCACATAAGAAATCACTTTTCCCTCGAAGAGAGTCTTTTCCGGCAGACGGGCTTTTCCGGCGCCGCCGAGCATGCGCGGGAACACAAGAAGCTCCTGACGCAGATAGTGGATATGCAGAAGAAAATTCAATCCGAGGCCGAGCCGCTTAACCGCGAAAGACTTAATTTCATCACGAACTGGCTGGTCAATCATATCCTGATCTCCGACAAAAAATACGCCACCGACCCGAACGTGCGAGCCCGCGTATGACAAAGCTGTTTTCATGGAGCGGAATCCTGCCGGCGTTCGGCGAGTCGGCCACCACATCGGGCCTGCAACTGGGGGACATTATCGACCAGCTCCCCGATCCCATGCTGGTGAAGGACAAGGATCTGCGCTGGATATACGCGAACCAGGCCTTTTGCGATCTCGTGGGCGCTTCGCGCGACGCCTGCATCGGCAAGACCGATGCCGACTTTTTCCCCGCCCATCAGGCCGAAGCTTTTTGCCAGGCCGACCGGAGCGTGATGGATGTCCGCAATACCGTCGAGCAGGAAGAAAAAATCACCAGCCGCGCGGGCCGAAGTCATCTGATGCGGACCAAGCGCATCTGTTTTACGGATCGCCTGGGCAGCCGCGTGCTCCTGCGCATCATGCACGACATCACCCGGCGCGAGGAAATGGAAACGCTTCTGGTGGAGCGTGGCGCGCGCCTTGACAGCGTGATCGCCACGGCCGTTGACGGCTTCGTGACCACGGACGAGAAGGGGATGATCGAAAGCTTCAACCCGGCCTGCGAAAGAATTTTCGGCTACGAGGCGAAGGAAGTGCTGGGCCGGAACATCGGCATGCTGATGCCGAAACCGGAAAGCCTCTATCACGAGGACCATCTCCGGCGCTACCGCGAGACGGGCGAGGCGCATATTCTTGGCACGACCCGCGAGACGCGCGCAAGGCGCAAGGATGGCGGCATTTTTCCGATTGACCTGTCGGTAAACGCGGTCCGCTTTGGCGAGGAGTTGATCTTCTCCAGCATTGTCCGCGACATCACGACGCGCAAGGAGCAGGAGGAATCCCTGCGCCGAAGCTTGCAGAAAATCCTGGAAACCAATACCGAACTGGAGCGGTTTGCCTATGTCGCCTCGCACGACCTGCAGGAGCCGCTGCGCATGATCGGCAATTTTTCCAACCTGCTGAGGGAAAGCCTGGGCGCGCGGCTGACGAAGGACGAAGCGAAGTACGTGCAGATCATCAGCGATTCCGTGACCCGCATGCGCGACCTCGTGACCGATTTTCTGGAATATTCCCGCCACGGGCACGAGACGGTCGCTCCCGTCAGCAGCGACTGCAACGGGCTTTTGAAACAGACGCTGGAAAACCTGTCGGCGGTCACGGAGGAAACCGGCGCGACCATTACCCATGATGTCCTGCCGGTGGTGGCCGTGAATCCCATTCGCTTCGTCAGCCTGATGCAGAACCTGATTGGCAACGCCATCAAATACCGCCGTCCGCAGGTTGCGCCGGTCGTTCATGTGGGCGTGCGCGACCGGGACAGCGAATGGCTGATCCGCGTGTCCGATAACGGCATCGGCATGCGGGAGGATTATCTCGAAAAAATCTTCGAGCCTTTCAAGCGCCTTCACGACCGGAGCAGTTATCCTGGAACCGGCATGGGCCTAGCCATCTGCCGCAAGATCGTGACCGGTTTTGGCGGCAAAATATGGGCCGAAAGCGAAAGTGGACAAGGTTGCTCCTTTTTCTTTACACTCCCAAAAACCTCGTTCGAAGGGTGGCGGCAATGATGACGGAATTGCTTTCTCAGCGTAGTCGTCCGGCGGAAATTCTGCTGGTCGAGGACAACCCCGGCGATGTGCTGCTGGTTAAAAAAGGCTTTACGTCGTCGAAGATCAGCAATCACATTCGCGTGGCGCAGGACGGGGAGGAGGCGCTTGAAATGCTCCGCCGCAGCGGTCCGCATACCGATGTGCCGCTGCCCGACCTGATCCTGCTTGACCTCAACATGCCCCGGAAAGACGGAAAAGAGGTTCTGGCCGAAATCAAGCAGGACCCAAACCTGCGCCGCATTCCGGTGATCGTGCTGACGGGATCGGATGCCGAAACCGATGTGGTGAAAAGTTACAACCTTCATGCCAACGGCTATATCGTCAAGCCGGTGGCCATCGAGATGTTCGAGGAAATTATACGCGCCATTGAAAATTTCTGGTTCACGGTGGTGGTGCTGCCTGAAGAAAGCTAGGACCAATGGACAATCAAGGTGGGAAGGAAACATCAGTAAAATCAATCATGCCCGCCCCCGCCTCCGCGAGGGCAGGCTCCGGCGGGCATCCCATTCGGTTCTGTTATAAAAAAATGGGACTCCCGCCTCCCTGCTTCGCCTGCGGCTTCGCAGGGCTTTTGAGCAAGCTCGCCCGGCGTAGCTTTAGCGTAGCCG
>JANQEX010000057.1 GCA_028278105.1 Alphaproteobacteria bacterium
CGCCTGCGGCTACGCCGAGGTCTTGGCGCACCCGTCGCGCCGAAGCTTTGCGGAGGCGGAGAAGCCGGAATCCAGCAACCGCCGGAGGCGGTTGCATGAAGCCTCCGGCTTCATGCTGGACCCCGGCTTTCGCCGGGGTGAGCAGTTGTTTTTTCGAATAAAAAACTTGCTTAATTGAGTCCAGACCCTAGTTATTGCACCCTCTTCCTCAAGGGGAGAGGAAAAAATATCAAGGATGCAGCAGGTCTGCTGCCAGCTTCCAGAAAAGTTAAATCCGCCCCATCAGCGCGGTAACAGACGGCGCCGCTTTTTCCAGATTTTTCAGCACCTGGGCGGTGTTGGCGAACAGGCGAAGCAGCGAAGGAAGCTGCAACGGGTTTTTGGCAAGGCTGAGCAGCGTGGCCGGAAGATTGATGGAACCGTCGGGGCGGATGCCGGCATGCGCGGCTTCGGGAAAGATTTCCTCCACCGTGTCGCTCACGCCCCTGAGCACGCCAAAAGGAATGCCGTGGCGCGCGGCAGCTTCGGCCACAATCTGGCTTTCCATATCCACAATCGCGCAGCCGGTGGTTTTATAAAGGGGCTTTTTTTGCTCCGGGCCGGGCATGAGCACGTCGCTGCCGAACACGCCGCCTTTTGTGACGCCATCCAGCGCCTTTTCCATGAGCATCAGGAGCTTTTCATCGCAGGGCCATTTCCGGCCTGTTTTGTCGGTCACATGCGTGCCCAGCACCAGGACGCCCGGCTTGAGGCTTGGCGCAAGCCCGCCCGCAAGGCCGAAGCTGAGCAAAATGGTGGCGCCACGGCTGACCAATTCTTCGGCGCGAAGGCGCGCCACGTCTTCCAGCGCGCCCGAACAGGCCACGTGATGCGTAAAAAGCCGCGCCACTTTTGCTTCGCTTTCGAAGCCGCAAAGAATGCCAAGCATGGAGAACCCCCATCATTGCGAGAGGCCCTCAAGAGCCTCCTCACAGTGACAGGTTACCCTAAATGCCCGCCCTGTCCTGGCAAGGCCGCGAATCGGAAAGCCACGGGCTTTTTGCCAATTTCCCCTTATAGTGCCAATTGATGCCCGATCTTCTTCAAGCTTTTCTTCATCCGCCCGCGCAAGAGGAACTGCCGCCCGCCTTCCATCTGGCTCTACAGCAGGGGTGGGATCTGGCCCGCACGCAGGGAAAGAACTTTGCGGGTCCTGATGCGTTCCTGCGCGACGTCGTTTTCAGCCGCGCGCGCGATCCATCGGCCTATCTGTTTTTCAGCCGCCCCTTGCTGGGTTATCTGAACGCGCCCGCTCCGGCGAAAACCGCCTTGCCATTGACGCGCTTTATGATGACGGTCTTCGAGGGGCTGGGAGAGGCGCGGGCGCGGTTCGACCTGACAGGCATGGAAGACGCCTTGCGTTTCTATCACGCCTATGCGGGCAGAATCGCGCGGGATTACTGTTTGCCGGTTGAGCTTGTGCCGCAGGCTATTTTGGACTTGCTGAGAAAGGCGGAAGCCGCGCTTGATCCGCCGCCGGGCGCGCAATGCCGCATTGTGCGCGAAGAAGATTTCAAACCGCCCACGGCGCCGCTTGCCGATGGCGTGACGCTGATCGGCCCCGCCGATGTGCAGAACGGGCTTGGCGCGGCGCTTCGCTATATGGCCGAGGGATTTCTGGCCGCAAACCTGCCGGTTTCCGTCTTCAACCGCTATCCGGCCAGCCCTCTCAGCAGCGACGACAAGCGTTACCTGAGGCTCCAGACCGCCGCGCCCGCCACGAAAACCAACATCATCCATTTCAATTCCGACATGCTGGCGGGAAACATGCTGTTCTGCGGCATTCCGCATTTTGCGGGGCGCGCCAATATCGGCAATTTCTACTGGGAAACCTCGAAGCTTTCGCGGACGCACCGGCTGGGCATTGATCTTGTCGATGAAATCTGGGTGGCGTCCGAGTTCGTCCGCGCGCTTTATGCCGCGGCCACCGGCAAGCCGGTCATCAATATCGGCAGCGTGGTGGAGCCGCCGCCCGCCGAAAAAAACCGCGCCGCGCTCGGCCTGCCGGAAGACGAATTTCTTTTTATCTTTACCTTCGATACCAATTCGCGCATGACGCGGAAAAATCCGTCGGCGCTGGTGGAGGCTTTTTCCCGCGCCTTTCCCGGTCAGAAAGGCGTGGGGCTGGTAATCAAAACCCAGAACGGCGCGGCGCTGACGCATCCGCTGGAAAAAGAGTTGTTCGCCATGTTGAAAGCGCAAGCCGCCGCCGATCCGCGCATCCGCCTGATCGACGAAACATGGACGCCGGAAAAGCTGGCCTGTTTTCTCGCTTCGGGCGATGTTTATGCGTCGCTGCACCGCTGCGAGGGGCTGGGCTACGGCATGGCCGAAGCCATGGCGCTGGGTCGGCCGGTGATCGCCACGGGCTGGTCGGGCAATGCCGATTTCGTGCGCGAGGATACGGCCTTGCCGGTGCCCAGCAAGCTTGTTCCCGTTTTGCCGGGCCAGTTTCATTATGCCGAAGAGGGCGGGCATTTCTGGGCCGAGCCGGATATTGACGCCGCCGCCGCCGCGATGCAAAGCCTGTTCGAAGACCGGGAAAAAGCCGCCCGCCTTGCCAAGGCCGGGCAGGAATGGATCCACGCGCATTATTCGGCGCAGGCCGTGGGCGCGCGGATCAAGGCCCGGCTTGCGGAATTGGGAATGACATCTAACATGGAACAAAAACCGGGATCGCCATGATTGTCCGCGCGCGCGCGCCGCTGAGAGTAAGCCTGTTCGGCGGGGGAACCGATTACCCCGCCTATTTCCGCCGCCTGCCGGGCGCGGTGCTGGGCTTTGCCATCAACAAATACCTCTATATTTCCGCGCTGCCGCTGAACGCCTTTGTGGATTACGACTATCGCCTGGCCTATTCGAAAATCGAAACCGCGCGCCGCATCGACGACATCCAGCATCCCGTGGTGCGCGCCGCCCTGAAACATTATCATTTTCCGCGTCCGATGGATTATTCCTTCCAGGCCGATCTGCCGGCGCAGGCCGGCCTTGGCAGTTCCTCTTCCTTCACGGTGGCCTTTGTGCGTCTTGTGTCCGAATTGCAGGGTATCCCGCGGTCGCGCCTTGAACTGGCCAAGGAAGCCGTGTTCATCGAGCATGAACTGTTGCGCGAGCATGTGGGCGTGCAGGACCAGTTTCATGCCGCTTTCGGCGGCTTCAACCGTTTCGACTTCGTGGGCGACATGGCGACCATTACGCCCTTGAACATCAGCGGGCCCGACATGCGGATGCTGGCGCGTTCGCTCCTTCTGGTATTCACCGGCGAAAAGCGCCACGCCAGTTCGGTTCTGGCCGAACAGATCGACAATACCGCCAAAAAGAAAAACGATGCCGACCTGACCCATCTTTACCGTCTTGTCGGCATCGCCGCCGACATGATGGAAACGAAAAAGGACGGGGATCTTGTCAACGAGCTGGCCCGGCTGCTGCATGACGCCTGGCAGGTGAAGAAAAAGCTTTCCTCCTCCATAACCAACGACGCGATTGATGATCTTTATGAGCACTGCCGGGCTCATGGCGCTTTGGGGGGCAAGCTGTGCGGCGCGGGGGCGGGTGGCTTTTTGCTGATGGTGGTGCCCGAAGAGCGGCGTGAGACGTTTATCCAGGCCCTTGGGCGCGAGCGCTGCGTGGAGTTCGAGATCGACATGGAAGGGGCGCGCATTGTCTGAGGCGGAGCCCCTTCTTGCCGCGGCCGATGTCGTGATCCTGGCGGGCGGGCTGGGCACCCGGCTGCGCGATGCGCTGCCCGGCAGGCCCAAGGTGCTGGCTCCGGTCGGCGGCGGCCTTTGCTATCTTGATTTCCTTGTGCGCTGGCTGGAAAGACAGGGCGCGCGGCGGGTCATCCTGTCGCTGGGCCATATGGCCGGAGCGGTGACGGAGCATCTGGCGCGGCATCCGCCCGCGCAACCGGAAATCGTTTGCGTGATCGAGGACGCGCCGCTGGGCACGGCGGGCGCGCTGCGCCTTGCCGCCAGGAAAATCCGCGGCGACGTTGCGCTGGTGCTGAATGGCGATAGCTGGACCGATTGCGACCTGAATGCGTTCCTTGACGATCACCGCCGTCATGACGCCGATTTCAGCCTGCTTTGCGTGGCGGTGGACGACGCGGCGCGCTATGGCACGGTCCTGACCGGAAGCGGCCGCGTGATTAACGGCTTCCGCGAAAAGACGGCGGCCACCGGGCCGGGCCTGGTTTCGGCGGGCGCGTATCTGTTCGGCAAAAAGGCGCTGGACGAGCTTGCCAAAAGCGCCGGCCCGTCGCTGGAAAAGGATTTTTTCGAAAAGCGGCTGGATCTGCGCGCCCGTGCTTTTCCGGTGAAAGCCGCGTTTATCGATATCGGCACACCCGAAAGCCTGGCCATGGCGGAAACGGTGTTTGGCGTGAAAGGGATTCCGGAGGAAGGTTAATGACTGTTCGGTCACGTGGATCAAAGAATATCAAGCGTCTTTGCACCCCGCGCCGCCTGGTTTTTTCCGCAGCCCATATGCGGGGAGAGGTTTGCGTAATTGCCGTTTGATGTCGGGCAAGGAAAATTATTTAAAAAAATTTCCAATCTTCGATGCAGAACCCGTTTGCGGTATCTTGACGATGCGGGGCGCAAGCCGTGCCCGCAACCAGAACTCCAAATATTGCAAAGAAGAGGGTTTCATGTCGAATTCGCCGCGCCTTGCCTTGCCCTATATCGTCTCCGGCCAGGCCCAGAAAGAAGTGACGCATAACGATGCGCTGAACGGGCTGGACAGCCTTGCCCAGATCGGCGTCCTTTCCGCGACGCTAGACACGCCGCCCGGAAGTCCGGCCGAAGGCGACAGTTATATTATTGGCTCCAGCCCCACCGGCGCCTGGGCCGGACATGCCGGGAAGGTGGCCAGCTATTATTCCGGATGGCAAATCCGTACGCCGCGGGAAGGCTGGCTGGCCTGGGTGGCGGATACCGACGGCTTTGTGGCGCATGACGGCAGCAACTGGACGGCGTTCCGCGTTTCTGTTCCCGCTGGAAGCGCCGCCGCCCCGGCGCTGGCCATTTCGGGCGATGCCGATACGGGCGTTTACGCGCCGGGCGCCGATGTTCTGGCGCTGGCCGCGGGCGGCAAGGACGCCGCGCGTTTTAATGCGGCGTCCGGCGCGGTCAATTATCTGGACGTCACGCCTTCCGCCACGGGCGCAAACATAGCCCTGGGCGCGTCCGGCAGCGACAGCGATATTGGCCTGACGCTTTCGCCCAAGGGAACCGGCCTGCTGAAAATGGGAAACAGCGCATCCTTCACGGCGAATGGATCGGTCGCCACCGCACTGACTTCGGTGGGGCCGGCGGGCGCGAATACGGCCGTGCAGGAGTGGCTGACAATCAAGAACAGCGCGGGCGTCACCCGGTATATTCCATGCTTTTAGGAGTGGATGGTTAACGCCGGGGCATTTTCGCAAATGGCCGGGCGCAGGACGATATCCAGGCTGGCAACGGCAACTCCTTGCGCGCAAGGGATTCTGTAAATTGTGACGGCTCTTTTCGCCATAATAAAAGATCCAAATTTCCCCTTTAATTATGGCGTGGATATTCATATAAATGCGTGCCGCCATATGCGCGCCGTATAATCATCATCGTTAAATTTTTTCCATGACGCCGGCCCGTTT
>JANQEX010000065.1 GCA_028278105.1 Alphaproteobacteria bacterium
TTTTTGAAAACAAATGGGATTCCCGCTTCCCTGCTTCGCCTTCGGCTTCGCAGGGCGCACTTGCAAAAAGGCCCGGCGGAGCTTTAGCGTAGCCGGGTCACGGGAATGTTCGTGTTGGTAATTGTCCATTGAGCCCGGATATGGGCTCACTTGAACGGGTTTTCTATTCAAAAAAAGCGGATTCTCACCCCGGCCCCCGCGAAAACGGGGGTCGGGGTGAGCAGTAGTCTGTTCGATTTGATTCATTTCTCATGCAGTCCAGGTCCTGAAAATTTTTCTTACAGGCCCTCTCCATGTCCCCTATTCACGCATCTTATACGGCCCTGTCCTTTAAGGCCTTTTTTTCTCCGTTCATTGACAGCTTACAACAAGGCCGCCAATCTGATGCGGGAAGATCACCAGATCTTCCGGGGAATTATTGTTTCACAGTTACTGGCACGTGCGTTGCCGACACGAACGCTGCCTAGATTTTTATTATGGCTGCAAAGCCATGACGCATGTCCAGAGCCTTGTGACTTGAGGCTCCTGCGATGGTGTGACGGCGATTAACAAACTCTCCGTCACCAGAAAGTATGCGGGTATGCGGCATGCCATACCCGTCCATGGGAGGGCATGATGGGTTGGCAAGAGGTCGTTGATATTGTGCCGTTTCTTCCTGATCTTGCGGCGCTGATCGGCGCCGGAATTGTCGCGGGATTTATTGCCGGGCTTTTTGGCGTCGGTGGCGGCGCCATCACCGTGCCCATTCTTTTCCACTGGTTTTTGCATATCGGCGTGGCGGAAGGTTCCGCGATGCATGCGGCGGTAGGCACGTCGCTGGCCACCATTGTCGCCACCGCGCTTTCCTCGGCAAGGGCGCATCACAGGCGCGGCGCAATCGACCGGGACATTCTCAAAAGCTGGGGACCGTGGGTTGCATGCGGTTCGGCGGCCGGCGCGGCCCTGGCCGCGGTGATGAGTGGCGAAACGCTCCGCGGTTTTTTCGGCGTGGTTTTGTTATGCGTGGCGCTCTACATGTTTTTGACGCGCGACGGCACGGTCATGGCCGCATCACCACCCCTGGGTTGGATCCGGCGCTTGCTTGCGGGCGGCATTGGCGCGGTCTCGTCGCTGGCGGGCATCGGCGGCGGCGCGATGAGCGTACCGGCCATGAGCCTGTGCAACGTTCCCCTGAAGCGGGCGGTCGGGACATCGTCGGCTTTTGGCGTGTTGATCGCCGTGCCGGGAACCATCGGATTCATCATCAGCGGATTGAGTCTTCCGCGCGGCGTGTCCCTTCCGCCATTTTCCCTGGGCTACGTCAACCTTGTCGGCCTGATGATCTTGCTGCCGGTTACGACGCTGATGGCGCCCTTTGGGGCAAAACTTGCCCATCGGCTGGATCGCGCGCGCCTTAGAAGAATTTTCTCGGTATTTCTCATGTTGGTTTCGATCAAGATGTTAGGAGGTCTTTTTGACGCGTAGGGCCGGTATGAAACTTGCATCACCTTGCAGGAGCGTTTTGACGCAGGGGAAAAGTGTTAAGTTTTTCTTAACGCCATGGATCCTAGATTTCCGTAAAACGGGATCGGAGCATGACCGAGTCGGTAAACAGCTACGGCGCCTATCTGGCCCAGGTGAACCAGATCAAGGCGGAATATGAGGCGAAGAAAGCCTTGTTGAAGGTATCGTCGGCGGAGACGGATGATCCCTATGACAAGGATCCGCCACCCGCGAACCGCATCGCGGCCTACGCGCAGGAAACCGATGATGTGCTGCACGATACCCGGCAGAACGCGCGCGCCATCGGCGACCTTACGCGCGGCAAAACCCGCCTGAACCTGTTCAGCGCGCTGACGAATGCCGACCGCGCCGACTGGTACAGCTTCAATGTTACGAAAGATAATCCGACCGTCGGCCTGTCCTTCACGCTGGATAGCAACAGCAAGGGCGGCATCCATATTCAGATCATCGCGCAGAACGGCGCTATTATTGCCGACAACGCGGCGCGGTCCGGCGACGCCAAGGAAAACTACGATGATCTGACCGCCAGCAAGCTGGAGTTGAGCAAGGGAACCTATTATCTGAAGGTTGCCCGCGCCGTGGGCGACCTTAACACCACAAGGCCCACTTACGCCATTCAACTCTCGGCCAGCAGATACTACCGTGAGGATTACCAGACCGTCGAACGCCCCGTTTCGCAATATGCCACCCTCTTTTCCTCGGCGAATACGCAGTCCGTCGCCAGCATGTCTTCGGTGTTGAGCGCGGCCGCGGGCGGGGACCTGTTTGACCTGTTGCTTTGACCGGGCTTTCCGCCGCCGCGTTGTGAAACCAGTCTCGCATCCTTCTCCGAATTTCGAAGCGCGGACGGCCGGGGCCTCCCCAAGGCTGGTGGTTTTGCACTATACCGGCATGCAAAACGGCGTAATGGCGCTGGAACGGCTTTGCGATCCACGGTCGAAAGTCAGCGCGCATTACCTGATAGAGGAAGACGGGCGCGTTTTTCATCTGGTCGATGAGGCAAGCCGCGCCTGGCATGCCGGGCTGTCCTTCTGGCGCGGCGAAAAAGATGTCAATTCCCATTCCATCGGCATCGAGCTTGTGAATCCCGGCCATGAATTCGGCTACCGCCCTTTTCCGGCGGCGCAGATGGAGGCGTTGCGCGCGTTGTGCCTGGATATCAAAAACCGCCGCGATATTCCGGCCGAAAATTTCCTGGCTCATTCGGATATCGCTCCCATGCGCAGGCAGGATCCCGGCGAGTGGTTCGACTGGAAGGGGCTTGCGACCCATGGGATCGGAATCTGGCCGGAGCCGGGCGCGGAAGATGATGCGCCCATGACGGCAGGTGAGGCGGCCGCGCATCTGGCCCGCGTCGGTTACGTTCCGCCCGCGGGGGAGGATGAATTGCGCCGGACGCTTCTGGCTTTCCAGCGTCATTACGATCCGAAGAACTTGAGCGGCGCGCCGGACGGCGCGACGCCCGCGCGGTTGCGCGCGCTATGCTGTGTCCTGCGCCGGTAAGCTACGCCTGAAAAAGCGGCGCGAATTCGGCCAGCACCGCCTCATACACCGCCCGCTTGAAAGGGACGATGTTGGCAAGCATGTCCGGCGGCGAGCACCAGCGCCAGGCGGTGAATTCCGGCCCTTCATGATCGTTATGGGCGACAAGGTCGATCTCTGTGTCGTCGCCGGTGAAGCGCAGCGCGAACCAGTGCTGCTCCTGCCCGCGGTATTTGCCGCGGTAAACCGAGCGATGCTCCAGAAAATCAGGGAAGTCGTAACGCAGCGGCGTTTGGGTGCGTCCGATGATTTCAGCGCCGTCCACGCCGATTTCCTCCTTCAACTCGCGTAGCGCCGCTTCCTCCGGCGGCTCGCCCTTGCGCAGGCCGCCTTGCGGCATTTGCCAGGCGCCGGGCGTGTCGCGCCGCTCGCCGCAAAAGATTTTTCCCTCGCGGTTGATCAGCATCAGCCCCACGCCGGAGCGGTAAGGAAGAATCCCCTTGTCCAAGGCCTACTCCACCATCGCCGTGGCGGGAGCCAGGGCGAAGCCGCGTTGCGGCAGGACGCGCGTCCAGTCGGCGATGGCCTGCAACGCCATGGGCGTGGCATAGACCAGCACCACCGCCGCGCCGGAATGGCGCGCGCTGGTTTCCGCGTCCTGGAACAGGGTGTCGATGGCGTCGCGGCTTTTCTCAGGGGTCACGCGGAAATCGGCGCGAAGCGCCGGCGCTTTTATCTCCCTGGCTAGCGCGTAGGCGCTGCTCAGCGGCGCGAGGCGCGAATCAAGCCAGATCATCCCGCGCGCCGCCACGTCTTTCAGCACCGGGCGCAACGGGGTGGGCGATGAGGTAAAGCGCGAACCGGTCAGCGTGGTCATGCCGACATAACCCGCGCCGGCCGCCATGGCCGCGCGAAGGCGGCGCAGGTTGGTTTCGGCGGTATTGTTTATGAGCAGCGTGCCGGGACCGGGATCATTGGCGGGATAGTCGAACGGCTCCATGGAAGCGGACAGGATCACCTCGTGGCCCATGCTGCGGGCGCGGCCCATCCAGGCCGCCGTGCTTGCGCCGCTTCCGAAAACCAGCGTCACCGCGCCGGGAAGGTCGTTGATGGCGCTTTCGGTCGTCAGGCGCTCCAGGCCCAGATCGGCCACGATGACCGCGATGCGCGGGCGGGGATCGGCATGCGAAAAAGGCCGCGAATAAACGAACCACGGTTTGCGTCCGTCATCCGCGATTTTCGGCAGACGCTTGCCGCGCAGGTCTTCTTCCAGCGTGGCAATGGGCGCCTGTGCAAGCGCGATCCGTTCGGTGCTGTCGTTGACGGCAACCGCCTGCTTTTCAAGGTCGGTCCACTCCTTTTTGGCTTGCGCGGCGTTGGACGCGAGAACGCGCCGCCCGGCCGGACTAGTGTCCGGATTCAACCGGGATGAAGGCCCTTTTTCCTGAACGGGAATTTGTGTTTGCGTATCCGGCGACGGCACCAGAGCGGCCAGTCCCGCCAGCAGCAGGAGTGCCCCGAAAAAAACCGGCAGAAAAATTTTCAGATTCACCTGGGTTTGCCGGTTCAATTCCCGCAACAGCGCGACTGCCGCCGCCGGTCCGCGTGCCATCATGTCCTTGAAAACGGCTATCGTCATTGCGCCCGCGGGGTTGCGTCACCGGAAGATGCGTCTTCAGAGGGGGCCTTGGGGTCCGGGGCCGCCTTGCGCTTTTCGTAAAGCGCGATGCCGCGCAGCAAATCATATGCCCGCGCCAGTTGATAATCGAAAGCCTTGCCATCGGCGGTTTTCCCCTTGTCCGGGCCCTCGTCCTTGTCTTTCGATTTTTCATTGCCGGAATCGGGACCGGGCAGGGTTTCGGGCGCGGGCCCGTGTTTCGATGCGTCTTTTTTCCTTTTCTTTTTGGTGTCGTTTGCCAGCGCGCCGCGCAGATCGGCCTCGCGCAGCATTTTGCCGGCCGCCTTGATTTCCTCAACCTTGGCGGGCTGCACCACAATATCGGGCTCGATGCCCTCGGCCTGAATCGAGCGGCCGCTGGGCGTGTAATACCGCGCGGTGGTCAGCCGCATCGCGCCGCCGTTCTGCAAGGGAATGATGGTTTGCACCGATCCCTTGCCGAAGGATTTTGTGCCCACCACGATGGCGCGGCGACTGTCCTGCAAGGCGCCGGCCACGATTTCGGAAGCCGAGGCGGAGCCGCCGTTGACCATCACGACAATGGGCCTTTTTTCGGCGCGGTCGCCCATTTTGGACAGGTACACCTGGTTGTCTTCCGAATGGCGGCCGCGGGTGGAGACCACCGGCACGCCCGACGGCAGAAAGGTGCTGCTGACCGAGATGGCCTGTTCCAGCAAGCCGCCGGGATTGTTGCGCAAGTCGATCACGAAGCCGATCAGCTTCTTGCCCAGCTTGCGGTCGATGCTTTCCAGCGCGTCGTCCAGGACGCCTTGCGTTTGCTCGTTGAAGGTGGAGACGCGAATATAGCCGATGCTGTCATCTTTTATTTCGTATTTAACCGACTTGATGCGGATGATGGCGCGCGTGATCGTCACGTCGAAAGGCTTGCCGGCCAGCCCGCCGCGCCGGAGGGTCAGGCGGATTTTGGTGCCGGGCGCGCCGCGCATGCGGTCCACGGCCTCGGAAAGGGTCAGTTCGGTGACCGGATGGTCGTTGATATGGGTAATCAGATCGTTCGGCTGCAACCCGGCCCGCGCGGCGGGCGTGTCGTCGATGGGCGAGACGACTTTCACAATGTTGTCTTCCATGGTCACTTCAATGCCAAGGCCGCCGAATTCCCCCCGCGTCTGGGTTTGCATCTCCTGGAAGCTTTTCTTGTTCAGATAACCCGAATGCGGATCAAGCGAGGAGAGCATGCCGTTGAGCGCGTTCTCGATCAGCTTTTCATCCGTGACGGAGTCGACATAATCGATGCGGGTGCGTTCAAGCACGTCGCTGAAAAGGCTTAGATATTTGAACGTATCGCGGGCGTCGGGCGATTCCTCTTCAGCCTCGGTCTTTGATTCCGCAAGAAGCGGAGTCGAAGCAGCCCATCCAAGGACGGCCAGAAAAAGCAGAAGAGACAGAAAAACCTTGAAGCTTGCTTTCATTTTTTTTCACGTATCTTTCAAACGGAGTTAGGACGAGCCGCGGTTTGCGGCGAGAGTCGTAGCCGGGATGCGGCGCAGCGGATCGACGGGCGTGCCGCGGTAGCGAAGTTCGAAATAGACCTGGCGGCGTCCTCCCTCCAAAGGAACCCGCCCCAGCGGCTCTCCCGCGTTGACGATCTGCCCAACCGTTGCGTCCACGACTCCAAACCCGGCAAGGAAGGAATGATAATCGTCGTTATGGCGCAAGATCAAGACATTGCCATAACCCTTGAACGGCCCGGCAAAAACCACTTGTCCATCCGCGGGCGCAACGATGCGCTTGCCCGATTTCACGGACAGCATCATGCCGCGGCTGTCGCTGCCCACATCGTCGGGATCGCCAAAGCCGTAAACAAGGCGGCCCTTCACCGGCGCGCTGAAGGCCACGGGCCCTTTTTTAAGTTTTTTCGGCAGTTTGACCGCGGGCGCGCTGACTTTTTCCATCAGCTCCTGAACGCTTTTGGCTTCGGCGGTCAGGGTTTTGATCTGCTTGCGCAAACCGGCGCGCTGGCTTTCGGTGTCGCGCAGCCAGGCGCGGCGCCGGGCCAGAAGGCCGTTCAGTTCCTTTTCCTGTTCGGCGTGGGTTTTGCGCGCGTCTTCCAGTTTCTGCCGCTTTTGCTGGATATCGGCGCGCGCCTGTTTCAGCTTTTCCAGCTTCGCGCTCAGGTCCTGCGCCTTGCCCGCGTAGAAAGGAAGAACGCGGTGAAGCAGAATGGCGGCGCGCAGATTGTTCACCGGCGCGTCGGGCTTGAGCATCAGCACTTCGGGCGGAATGCGCGACAGGCGGAGCATGCCCGCCAGAACGCCCGACAGTTTTTCCTGCTGCCGCACCAACGCCTCGGTCTCCGTTGCTTCCTTTTTCCGGGCTTCGTCCAGCTTTGCCCGCAGGTCCGCCATGCGCCGCTCGCCGCGCTTTTGCGCGCGCACGGCGGCCACCAGCTTGCGGCGCAGCTCTTTCATCTCGCCTTCGGTTTTGCGCAGTTGCTTTTTCAGGTCGCGGTCCTGCTGGCGCGTCTCGATCAGCTTTTCCCGGATGCGCACCAGGTCCTCCGCCGGCGCGGCCAGCGCCATGGGCGCGGCGAACAAGAATAAGAAGACAAATACTGCAAAAGAAAACAGCAGGCGTCCCCGCGCAAGCGGGGACCCAGTTTTATTTGTCTTGATCCCGGCTTTAATCATAATCGTTCCGCTCATTCCAGCAGGCTCTTGCCGGTCATGGCCGGGCTTTGGGGGAGATTCATAAGCTGCAACAGGGTGGGGGCCACGTCGCACAGGCTGCCGTGACGCAGGCCCTTCACGCCGGGCGGCGGGTTGATGAGCATCACCGGCACGCGCTCCAGCGTATGCGCGGTGTGCGGGTCCTGCGTGACGGGATCAACCATCATTTCGCAATTGCCGTGGTCGGAGGTGAGCAGAATGCAGCCGCCCTGCGCCTTCACCGCTTCTTCCAGCCGGCCAAGGCTGGCGTCCAGCGTCTCCACCGCCTTGATCGCGGCGGGCAGGATGCCCGAATGGCCCACCATGTCGCCATTGGCGTAATTGACCACCACCAGATCGAACTTGCCGGTGTCAATCGCCGCTACCAATTTATGCGTAACTTCAGGCGCCGCCATGTCCGGCTTTAGGTCGTAGGTGGCGACCTTGGGCGAGGGCACGAGGATGCGCTCCTCTCCGGCATAAGGCTCTTCCCGCCCGCCATTAAAGAAGAAAGTGACATGGGCGTATTTTTCGGTCTCGGCGATGCGCAACTGGGCGCGCCCCGCGCGCGCCACCAGCTCGCCCAGCGTGTCCGCGATGTTCTTGGGTGGAAACAACGTGCCGAGAAGCGCGTTCAGCCGCTCCGAATATTCCACCATGCCCAGCGCCGAAGCGAATTTCACCGTTTTGTGCCGGGCAAAGCCGCTGAATTCGGGGTCCAGAAGCGCCAGCAGGATTTCCCGCGCGCGGTCGGCGCGGAAATTGGCCATCAGCACGCCGTCGCCGTCCTTCATGCCGGGATAGCCGGGCAGAACGGCGGGCCGCAGAAACTCGTCCGTTACTTTTTCGGCATAGCTTTCCTTCAGCGCTTCTTCCGCCAGGGCGGCCCGCGCGCCATCGCCGTCCACGAGAAGGCGGCAGGCTTTTTCCACCCGGTCCCAGCGCTTGTCGCGGTCCATGGCGTAATAGCGCCCGCAAAGCGTGGCAAGGCGCGCGCCGGGAGTTCCGGCAAGTCCGTCCTGAATGGTTTTCAGATAATCGCCCGCGCTTTGCGGCGGCGTGTCGCGGCCATCCAGAAAGGCGTGAAAAAACACCGTCACGCCCGCGCCGCCGATTGTTTTCGCCAATGCCAGCAGATGGCTTTGGTGCGAATGCACCCCGCCGGGAGAGGCCAGCCCCATCAAATGGCACGCCCCGCCCGACGTCTTCAGTTTTGCGATGAAATCCTGAAGCGCCGGATTTTTTTCAAGCTCGCCCGCGGCGATGGCGCGGTCGATCCGCGGCAGGTCCTGGTAGACCACACGCCCCGCGCCCAGGTTCATGTGCCCCACTTCCGAATTGCCCATCTGCCCTTCAGGAAGGCCCACATATTCCTCGCTCGCCTCCAGCGCGGCATGGGGGCTGGTTTTATAAAGGCGGTCGAGGTTGGGCGTGGCGGCCAGGGCGATGGCGTTGTTTTCCTTCTCTTCGCGCAGGCCGAAGCCGTCGAAAATACACAGAACCACGGGGCGGGGCGGCGTGCCGGGCATTCATCATTCATTCCCGCGCGGGCGGGAATCCCATTTCCTTGTTGCGTTTCACCGGAGGGGATCCGCCGTCACGGGGATAATCTTCCGGTGAAGCCGGAAGATCATTCGCGGTGGTAGGGGCATCCCGCCGCAATCGCCTCGGCCCGGTAAAGCTGTTCGGCCAGCATGACGCGGGCCAGGCGATGCGGCCAGGTCATTGTGCCAAAACTCAAGGCAAAGTCAGCCTTTTTCAGCAAACCGGGCGTATGGCCGTCGGCGCCGCCGATCAGGAAAGCGGCGGTTTTGACGCCATTTTCTCGAAGCCGCCCCAGTTTTTCGGCGAACCCACGGCTGGAGAGCGGCTTTCCCGCCGCGTCGCAGGCGATCACATAAGCGCCTTCCGGCACGGCGTTCAGCAGCGTTTCCGATTCTTTTTTCCGCAAAAGGACGGGGTTTGATTCCCGGAGATCGAACTCTCTCACCTCCAGCGCGCCGCGCAGGCGCTTTTGGTATTCGGCGAAACTTTCCGCATGGCCGCCGCCTTTCAGCTTGCCGATGGCGAGGATGAGGAATTTCAAGGCCTACTCACCCTCGCCGTAAAAATGGATTTTCCATTCCGGTCCGGCGATATCGACCAGAAGCCGCGCGCCCGTGTTGCATTTTTCGTCCTCATAACAGCGCAGCCAGCGGGCGGGGCAGAACATGTATTTTTCGTCGTTGGCGCAGCGGGCGGAGAGAATGCGCTTGAACTCCTTGCGGTAGGTTTCGCTTTGGGTGATGTTGCGGGCGAAATCGCTTTTCGCTTCCGCGTCCTCGCCGAGGCCGGTGCTGAAATTTTCGGCCAGCACGCCATGCCAGTCTTCTTCTTCGCCCGTCATCAGGAGCCCGCGCAAGTCCGCCTTGATCTCCCGGATCAGGGCGTAATTCACGCGCGCCTCGGCCGGCGGAACAAGGGCCAGAAAAAGAACAGTGCAAAGCAGGGTCGTGCGCATGCGCCTATAAATTCCTGAAGGTTTCCTGCAAGGGCGGCTCCAGCCCCCAGACTTCCTCAAGCCGGTAATAGAGGCGCACTTCGGGGCGGAACAGATGCGCCACCACGTCGCCGCCATCCACCACCACCCAGTCGCCCTGCGGCAGGCCCTCCACCCGCACACGCTTTGCGCCGCACTTCAGCAAGGCCTTGCGCACGTTTTCGGCCATGCCCGCCACCTGGCGCGACGAGCGGCCCGAAGCGATCACCAGAAAATCCGCCAGCGCGCTTTGCCCGCGCACATCCACGCAAAGGGCGTCCTCGCCCTTGCTTGTGGCAATGGCGGCCAGGACCGCCGCGCGCAGCTTTTCCTGAAAGGCATGGCTTTGGGTTGCCGGGGCTTTTGCCGTTCGCCTCGCGGCGGGCGGCGTTTTTTTCGCCGGGGCTTTTTTCCCTGCCGGTTTCGCGGGCTTCTTGCCGGGTTTGCGCGGAGCCTTTTTTGCCATGCCGGGTCCTATGTCCTTTTCCGGTTTTGCCGGATGCGCGTGGCCGATTCACCATGCAGCCGGTTGTTGAACAAGATCCATCCCCCCGTCTCCGCCAGCGAAGGAGCCAGCGCCGGATTGCGTCTTTCGCGCGAAAAGCGTATGGCCGCCTTGCCGCGGCAGGCTCCCACAAAATACGGCGGACGGCGGAAGACCGCAACCGGCGCCAGCCGGAATATATCCGGCCAGCGCTGCCAGCGGGGAATTTGCAGAAGATTGTCGGCCCCCATCATCCACACAAAACGCGCGTCGGGAAAACGGATTTTCAGCTTTTCCAGCGTGTCGGCGGTGAAGCGGGTGCCGAGCCTGTTTTCGATATCGGTGACAAGAATGCGGGGATGATCTTGGGCAAGATTGCGCGCCGCCGTCATGCGCCGGTCGAACGGGGCCATGCCGTCCCCGTCTTTCAGCGGATTCTGGGGGCTGACCATCCACCAGACCTGGTCAAGCCGCATGCGTTTCAGGGCGAACAGGCTGATGTATAAATGCCCGTCATGCGCCGGGTTGAACGATCCGCCCAGAATGCCGATGCGCAAGCCGCGCAGGCGGGGACCGCCCAAAAGCTGGATATCGCGTTTCAAGGGCGAACCTGCCCGTTGCCGTTGAGGATGTATTTGTAGCTGCAAAGCTGCGCGGCGCCGATGGGTCCGCGCGCGTGCAGCTTGCCGGTGGCGATGCCCAGCTCGCCGCCGAAGCCGAATTCGCCGCCGTCGGCGAACTGGGTGGAGGCGTTGACGGCCAGGATGGCGCTGTCCAGCCCTTCGCAGAAACGCTTCGCCGCCGCCTCGTCATGGGTGATGATGGCGTCGGTGTGGCCGGAGCCGTGGCGGCGGATGTGTTCCAGCGCTTCGTCCAGCCCGTCCACCGCCCGTGCGGCGATGATGCTGTCGAGAAACTCGCGCCCCCAGTCCTGCGGCGCGGCAGGGGCCACGCGCGTATCCAGCTTCTGCACCGCCTCGTCGCCGCGCACGGCGCAGCCGCTGTTGAGCAGGTCGCGCACCACGGTGGCGCCCACCACGTCCAGCACGGCGTGGTCGATGAGCAGGCATTCCGCCGCGCCGCAGATCGAGGTGCGGCGCAGCTTGGCGTTGTGAACGACAGAAGCGGCCATTTTCAGGTCGGCGCCCGCATGCAGATAAACATGGCAGACGCCTTCATACTGGCGCAAAAGCGGGATGCGGCTTTCTCCCTCCACCCGCTCCACCAGATCGCGCCCGCCCCGGGGCACGATCAGGTCCACGCAATCCGCGAGCTTGAGAAGCGCGCCCACGGCGGCCCGGTCGGTGGTGGGCACAAGCTGCACCGCGTCTTCGGGGAGGCCGGCCTCGCGCAACGCCTCGCGCATCACGGCGGCAAGGGCGGCCGAGCTTTCATAGGAATGCGAGCCGCAGCGCAGGATTATGGCGTTGCCCGCGCGCAGGGCGATGGCCGAGGCCTCCGCCGTCACATTGGGGCGCGCTTCATAGATCATGCCGATGACGCCGATGGGCGTGGCGACGCGGGTGATTTTAAGCCCGTTGGGGCGCGTCCATTCCTCCAGCGCGCGGCCGACGGGGTCGGGCTGTCCGGCGATGGCCATCAGCCCCGCGGCGATGGACTTGATGCGCGGCGGCGTGAGCGTCAGGCGGTCGATCAGGGCGGCGGAAAGCTGGCCTTCCGCGCCGCGCACGTCGTTGGCGTTGGCGGCAAGAATGTTGCCTTCGCGCGCCGCCAGCTTCCCGGCGGCGATTTCCAGCATGCGGGTGCGTTGTCCGGGCTCCGCCCGGCCAAGCGTGGCGGCCGCTTCCTTCGCCCGCGCGCCGATCCCGGCCAGCATGGCGTCGAAGGATGGATTTTTTTTCGAAATGTTGAACATGGGTTGAGTGGCAAGACTGTATGTCATGCCCGTCCCGGCTTTTGCCGGGATAAACTCCGGCGGGGACGAGGATGACTTTTGTTTGATTGATATTTTTCTAGCACACCCGACAGGCCCGCGAAAGGCGGGGGTTTTGTCCATTCAGAAACAATAAACGCGCTTTTATGCGCATTTTTCCATGGCAAGGCGTTATAAGAATTCCCCTCCCTTTGGCCCGCCTGCGCCAAGGCTCCGGCGGGTCCTCAAGGGAAGCTCGTCCGCCGTAGCTCGCAGAGCGAGGCGAAGAGGGGTTAGGGGAGGGCTCGCGGAAAGGGTCGGGAAGGGCAAAAGGGTCAGGAGGGTCAAAGACCCTTTTGACCCTTTCGACCCTTATGCCCCCCAGTGATCCTTCCCCAAACCCCTCCCAGGGGGAGGGGGTTCCGGTATGGCCTTCCGCAAAGACAACCACACAATTCCGGTGACCAAAACCACTAGGGTCTGGACTCAATTAAGCAGGTTTTTTATTCGAAAAAAAAGCTTCTCACCCCGGCCCCTGCTTTCGCAGGGGCAGGCTCCAGCCGGGGTCCAGCATGAAGCCGGAGGCTTCATGCAACCGCCTTCGGCGGTTGCTGGATTCCGGCTT
>JANQEX010000098.1 GCA_028278105.1 Alphaproteobacteria bacterium
TGCATGTTGCCGAAGGCAACATGCTGGACCCCGGCTTTCGCCGGGGTGAGCAGTTGTTTTTTTGAGTGAAAAGCTTGTTTAATTGAGTCCAGACCCTAAAAGCGTGGCCCCCCGCCGGAGCCTGCCCCCGCGACCCGGCTTCGCCTGCGGCTACGCCGAGGTTTTGCCTCTTCGTCACGTTGAAGCTTGCGGAAGCGGAAAAGCGGGAGCGGGGGTGACGGTCCATGCTTTCGGGGTGAGTCATTTCAGTAAGACCACTGGTATTAGCCGCTGTCCGCGTCTAAACCCCACCCCTTAATCCCCTCCCTTCCGCCTTCGCTCTGCGAGCTTCGGCGGACAAGCTTTCTGCAAGGACCTCGGCGTAGCCGAAGGCGAAGCCGGGCAAGGGGAGGGGAAATAGAGTTACTGCGCCATAAACTTCGCCAGGATCGCCAGCAGCAGCAACGCCACGATATTGATGATCTTTATCATGGGGTTCACGGCGGGGCCGGCGGTGTCCTTGTAGGGATCGCCGACCGTGTCGCCGGTCACGGCGGCCTTGTGGGTGTCGGACCCCTTGCCGCCGAAATTGCCCTCTTCGATGTATTTCTTGGCGTTGTCCCACGCGCCGCCGCCGGAGGTCATCGAGATGGCGACGAAAATGCCGGTCACAATCGTGCCCAGCAGCATGGCGCCAAGCGCGGTCAAGGCCGATTGCAGGTCCGCCGCGGCATAGACCACGAGGAACAGAACGGCCGGCGCGAAGACCGGCAGCAGCGACGGCACGATCATCTCGCGGATGGCGGCGCGGGTGAGCATGTCCACGGCCTTGCCGTATTCGGGCTTGGCCTTGCCCTCCATGATGCCCGCGATGTCCTTGAACTGGCGGCGGACTTCGATCACCACCGCGCCCGCCGCGCGCCCGACGGCCGTCATGCCGCAGGAGCCGAACAGGTAGGGCAGCAAGCCGCCCACCAGAAGCCCGACCACCACATAGGGATTTTGCAACTCAAAGCTGACGGGAACATCGGGGAAGTAATGCCGCAGGTCCTCGATATAGGCGGCGAACAGCACCAGCGCCGCAAGCCCGGCCGAGCCGATGGCATAGCCCTTGGTGACGGCCTTGGTGGTGTTGCCGACGGCGTCCAGCGCGTCGGTCACCTTGCGGATGTCGTTGGGCAGCTTCGACATTTCGGCGATGCCGCCCGCGTTGTCGGTGACGGGGCCATAGGCGTCCAGCGCGACGACCATGCCCGCCAAAGCCAGCATGGTGGTGGCCGCGATGCCGATCCCGTACAGCCCGCCGGCATGGAAGGCCGCCAGGATGCCGACGCAGATCACCAGCACCGGCAGCGCGGTGGATTCCATCGAGACGGCAAGGCCCTGAATCACGTTGGTGCCGTGACCGGTCTGCGAGGCCCGCGCCACGCTTTTCACCGGACGGAAAGCGGTGCCGGTGTAGTATTCGGTGATCTGGACCAGCGCCCAGGTCACGCCAAGGCCGGTCAGCACGCAGATCACAAGGCCGGTCACGCCGAGGGGCGCGCCATCGGCGAACTGCAACGCCGCGCCTTCGGGAAAGGCGGCATAGGCCAGGCCGATAATCAATACCGCCGAAACCACGGCCGAGACGACAAAGCCCTTGTACAGGGCGCCCATGATCTTGCCGTCCTTGCCGAGATTGACGAAGAAAGCGCCGATGACCGAGCCGACGATGCACAGCGCGCCGATCAGCAGCGGGAACATCATCATGATGGCCTGTGTTTCGCCGGTGAAGAAAATGGCCCCCAGCAGCATGGTGGCCACCATGGTCACGGCATAGGTTTCGAAGAGATCGGCGGCCATGCCGGCGCAGTCGCCCACATTGTCGCCCACATTGTCGGCGATCACGGCCGGGTTGCGCGGATCATCCTCCGGGATGCCGGCTTCCACCTTGCCCACCAGATCGGCCCCCACATCCGCGCCCTTGGTGAAAATGCCGCCGCCCAGACGCGCGAAAATCGAAATCAGCGACGCGCCGAAGCTCAGCGCCACAAGGGCCTCCAGCACCGGGCGGATGTTGTCGTGCGGCAGCCAGACAAGCAGCGCGTAGTAATATCCGGCCACGCCCAGAAGCCCAAGGCCGACCACCAGCATGCCCGTGACGGCCCCGGACTTGAAGGCGATGTCCAACGCGGCGCTCACGCCCTTTTGCGCGGCATCCGCCGTACGCAGATTGGCGCGCACCGACACGTTCATGCCGATATAGCCGGCCAGGCCGGAGAGAACCGCGCCCAGAACAAAGCCCAGCGCCACATGCAAGCCAAGCGTGAATCCCAGCGCCAGAGCCACCACGATGCCCACGAGACTGATGGTTTTATACTGGCGGTTCAGATACGCCCCCGCCCCTTCCTGGATGGCCTGGGCGATTTCCCGCATGCGCGCGTTGCCGGTGGACGCTTTCATGATGTGGCCGGCCGTCAGCAGGCTGTAGATGATGGCAAGCGCCACGCAGGCGAATACGGCAAGAAATGCGTGTTCCATGAACATCGGAGAAGCCTTCCTTGGAGAAATGATGAAAACGGCCCCATATCCGGGGCCGCAGGGAGGCCAAAGATTTGGCAAAGCGCCCCAAAAAGGTCAAGGAAGAAAAGGCTTCGCAAATCAAAACCATAGGCCCTGTCCAATAGAGGGTCAGTTTGCTTTTATACTCATGCCCGCCCCCGCCTCCGCGAGGGCAGGCTCCGGCGGGCATCCCATTGTTTTTAATCAAATGGGACCCCCGCCT
>JANQEX010000006.1 GCA_028278105.1 Alphaproteobacteria bacterium
GCGGAGAAGCCGGAATCCAGCAACCGCCGAAGGCGGTTGCATGAAGCCTCCGGCTTCATGCTGGACCCTCGGCTGGAGCCTGCCCCCGCGAAAGCGGGGGCCGGGGTGAGAAGTTGTTTTTTTGAGTGAAAAGCTTGTTTAATTGAGTCCAGACCCTAATCATGGACGCAGAAGATGTGATAGAAGTACCCGGAATAAGAAGTCACTTTCGCATATGATCCCGTGTAACCACTTGGGCAGCCTGAAACGGTCGAGACCTGTAGCCCCCCGGCGGTCCCACAGACGGCGGTCAAAGTGTTTCCTTTGCATTTCGTGATGGGGGAGTTCATGTCATAAAAGGGGCTGCCGTAATTGCACCACACCTCCCGAAGACCGCATAAAGTGCCGGCGTCCGCAGAGGCCGCGGCGGCCCAGGTCTGGTCGCCGCGCAGATAGGTGGAACTGTCCGCCGCGCCGCTGCCGAGCCGCTCCGCCGGCACCGTGCCGCTGGAAAGGTTCGAGGCGTTCAGCGTGGTAAGGTTCGCGCCGGAGACCGCGGGCAACGTGGCCGGGAACTGTGCCGCCTGTAGCGTGCCGCTGACTTGTGAGGTAAGGCTGATGGCCGCGGTGGTGCAGTTGATCACCGAGCCGTCGGTGGTGCAGAAACTGCCATTCGTCAGCGTACCGACGTTTATGGCCCCGCTGGAGCCGGCATTGACCCAGTCCGTGCCGTTGCAGAACTGCACGACCTTGTAGGTGCTGTTATAGATGACATCGCCTTCATTGCCCGGCGGGGTCGAGCAGTCCGCCGCACGCGCATCTCCTATCCAAAGCGCGAGCGCCAGCACCGCCAGGACAAGGCCAATCCGCCGGCCCATCACTCGCCGCCCCGTGCGCCGCCATGGACGGGCAGATGCAAAACCGCGTCGCCCTGGCGATCCTTGACCGCTTGCCCTGCTTCAAGCCGCTTCACGGCCTGCACGAGACAGATTAGCGCTGCTGTCCCGTCTTTTCCGGCCAAGGCTTTCTCGGCGGCAGCGATGGCCTCATGCGCCGTGACGCCACAATGCTTTGGCTCCACATCCCGCAGGCCGCCTTGCACGGGCGGCGCGAAAAGGAATAGTCCCGCCATTCCCGCAATGATGAGTGACCGGCGAGCGCCCATGCCCAAACTCCCCCTGGTGGCTGGGAGTTAGAAAATCGCTATTAGACGACTGCAGGGGCCTTTGGCCGTGAGGCTTGGACATACGCCACTGCCTCCCAGCCCGACGGGCCGGAGGCAGCGTTCATCTCGGCAACGCTCGTTTCCGCTAATAGCGAGGTTTCTACACCCCGGAAACGGCAAAGGCCGTCTCCACAAAAATACTGCGGAATTCATGGGTGCAGGTCAACTCGTATTTTGCGGAGACCGGGATCGATAAACGACGCCGGATTTTGTCCGGGAGTTCAGGCCCGGACCGGCCCCCGGTTACAGGGCATGTCCTGACTCCGCCCTTCAGGCCGCCCCTACAAACTGCGCCCTTTTGAAATATGCATGGGCAGAACCAGCCCGGTGCCGATGGCGCAAAGGGTGAAGAAGACCCGCAATATGTCCTGCATGGCGGCCAGGACGGCGCCGTCGGCGTCGGAAACATGCGGCGCGGTCAGCGCGAAAAGTCCCAGAATGGCTTTCGACATGAACGCGCCCGGCACCATCGGGATGCAGCCGCAAAGCGCGATCTCGTGCCCCGACGAGCCCAGTCTTTGCTTCAGCATCCCGGCCGCGAGCGACACCGACAGGGCGGCGGCGAAGGACGCGCCCTCAAGGCTCCATCCGCCTTCAAGCCCCAGCGTGCGGACGTAAAGCGCGAACGCGCCCGCGGCCGCGCACCACAACAGGTCCCGCCGCCGGAAATTGAACAGATAGCCGAACCCGGCGGCGGCGAGTCCGCCGAAAAACGCCGGCGCGAAAAGGTCCAACAGCGCCGCGGTCATCGGGTGAGCCCCAGCATGAAGCTCGCCACCCAGATGCCGGTGGTGGCGAAAACCATCACCATCAGCACCGCCACCGCCCGCGCGCTGCCAAGGGTGGGATAGCCGTCGATGATGTCCGTCTGCGCGTTGGTGGCGGGCACGCCCGGCACCAGCAGGAGGGTGGGCGCGATCAGGGCCATGTCCACCGTGGCGCTGCCGGCTTCCTGGGCGAAAAACCCGCCCAGAAAGCTGCCCGCCAGCGCCACCAGCGCCGTGATGACGTACAGGTTCATGCCGTGCCTGCGCAGGACATGGCGCAGATGCTGGGCGAGCGTGGCGGCGGCGAAGACGGCGGCGAAGGTCACCGCGTCGCCCTGCAAAAGCATGGCGAAGGCCGCGCAGGCCAGTCCCACCGCCAGCGCCACGCACAGGGGCGGATGGCGGCCGGTTTCCTTTTTGATGCGGTCGAGCCCGGAAGAAAAGGCCACGGCGTCCATGCCGTTTTTTTCGGCCGCGAGCGCGAGGGCCTTCACGGCTTCGCTCATGCGGTGGTTGACGCCCGGCGCGTGGAAATTGGCCATGGACGAGACAAGCTGTCCCTCCCGGCCCACCGTGATGTTCATCGAGGCGTAACCGAGCCGGAAGCCGCCAAACGTCCCGCCCATCGCGCGCACCGCGATTTCGGCGAATTCGTACACCACCCGCGCGCGCGCGCCGCTTTCCATCAGCATCGCGGCGCCCCGCATGGCGGCGAGGGCGATTGTCTCGGCCTCGGCTTTCCGGGCGGCGGGGACCGAATCGGACGGGGAATCCTGCATGGGAATCTTTTAGGTGGTTTGGCTCCGGCGCGGAAGAGGCCGCGTGAATCCTGGTTTGGGCCGGGATTCTCTTGAAGGGTCATAAGGGGCGAAAGGGTCAAGGACCCTCTTGACCCTTTCATAAAACCCCACCCCTTAATCCCCTCCCTTCCGCCTCCGCTCTTCAAGCTTCGGCGGACGGGCTTGCTCCAAGGACCTCGGCGTAGCCGAAGGCGAAGACGGGCAAGGGGAGGGGAAATTCTTCCTCTCCCCTTGGGGGAGAGGTTGCAAGAACTTGGGTTTAGACGCGAAGCGGCTAAACCCTTAGTTCTTGCTGGTGAGGGGTTCCCTTCCCTACCCCTCTCCGCCTTTGCTCTACGCGCTTCAGCGGACGAGCTTCCTTCAAGGACCTCGCCGTAGCTTTAGCGAAGGCGGGCCAAAGGGAGGGGGCATGTGACTTTCATCCCCCTCTTGTGTGTTTGCCTCCGCAAGCTTCGGCGCGACGAATAGCCAAGACCCCGGCATAGCCGGGCGCGGTCTGCCTGACTTTGCCTTTGCAGGTACACGGCATCATTTTTCTGTTTCCTTCCCGCGCCGGTTTGCCTAATCTGTGCGGCGAGGCGGTTAGTCCCGCCTTGGGGCATTAGAACCCTTGCTGTAACCGGTTGTGTGACCGTTCTCGCACTCCTCGGCCTTCGGGTCGGGGAGGCACAGGCGCATGTACAGGGCGAAAGCCTAAAGGCCTGCGCGGCCTCTCTCTGAGTAGGTTTGTAAACTCCCCGGCCACCAGAGGGGTTGGCTCTCTGGTCGGCCATTTTCCTTAAACCGGGGAGTACATCATGATGACCTACCTTTCCGCACTTCTGACCGAGTCGGTCCTTTACCCGTTCATGTTTATGTGTTTCGTCGCGGCGGCGACGCTCATGGCTGTCGGCTATCACCAGCGCATGCAGGTGCTGGAAAAGCAGAACAACGAAATCCTTGCCCTGCTCCGGCGCATGGCCGGCGTCCCGCAGGAAAAAGACTGACGCGGCAGGGTTTGCGCAAACCGCATTCTCGCAACGATGAGTCGACTGCCTTTGCCCGTCCGCGCAAGTCCTGCATGGAATAGAGCTTCAGGTCACGCTTTCCCGGCAACGGCCTTCTTGACCGCCTCGTGCTCGGCGCAGGCGCCGGCGATGGAGCAATGGGCGCAGGTGAAGCGCTCCAGGCGCGGCAGGTCCACGAACGCCACCCGCGCGCCCTTGACGTCCAGTCCGTGCGGCCGCAGGCGGGCCAGCGCCCGCGAGAAGGTTTCCAGCTCGATGCCAAGGCGCGAGGCGATCAGGGTTTTGCTGTAGGGCAGGGTGAAGCCGTTGGGATCAAAGCCGTAAAGCGCGCAAAGCCGCTCGAAGAAGCAGGCCACCTGCTGCGGCGCGGTCATGGTGGCCTTGTGCTCCACCTCCAGCGCCCGGATATGCGCCCGCCGGGACAGCAGCGCCAGAAGATTCAGGGCGAAACCGGGATTCCGCCGCGCCGCGTCCACCAGCCAGCCCGCGGAGAATTCCAGAAGCCGCGCCTCCTTCACCGCCAGCGCGTTGAAAAGACGGGCCGCCGCCGGACGCAGCACGTCGGTTTCGCCCAGCATGTCGCCCGCGATCAGCACCTCGGCCGTCACCTCGCGGCCCTCGGCGCTTTCCCGGAAAAGCTGCACCGCCCCGTCGGTGACGATATAGACATGTTCAACCGGGTCGCCGTAACGGAATACGTGATGGCCCGCCGGCAGGGTCCGCGGCTTTCCTTCCGCGAGAAGCGCGGCGCAGGTCTCGGCGGCGAGCCCCTCGAAAAGAGGCTTCCGGCAAAGCGCGGCGGAAAGGGATTGAGCCATGATGTCCCCCGGCGCAAAAGGCGCTTTTTTCACTATAGGGGAGATGAAAGCCCCACGCCAGTAAAAGGGGCGGAAGGGTCTTGAGGGCCGAAAGGGTCAACAAGGCATGGCGGACCCTCTTGCCCCTTCCGACCCTTTTGACCCTGCTTATGACCCTTTCGCCCCTCTTCCTCATGCCGGTTGCCCCGGCGCGCGCAACAGGGCAGATTCGCACCATGACCTTTCCATTCTCGTCCTTGCCTTCTCCCTCCCACGGGGATTTCGACCCCGCCGCTTTGCCCGGCCGGCGCGTGCGCATTCCGGGCCCGCTGAAGCTGGATTGCGGCGGGCATTTGCGCGATTACTGGATCGCCTGGCAGACCTACGGGCAACTGAACGCGGACAAAAGCAACGCCGTCTTCATCTGCCACGCGCTGACCGGCGACCAGTTCGTGGCCGAGAACCACCCCGTCACCGGCAAGCCCGGCTGGTGGGAGACGGTGGTGGGGGACGGCAAGGTGATCGACACGCGCCGTTTCTTCGTGATCTGCGCCAACGTGCTGGGCGGCTGCATGGGCAGCGCGGGGCCGCGCACCATCAATCCCGCGACCGGCAAGCCTTACGCGCTGGATTTTCCGGTCATCACCATCAACGACATGGCCCGCGCGCACAAGGCGCTGATCGACCATCTGGGCATCCCGAAGATATTCCTCATCATCGGCGGATCGATGGGCGGCATGCAGGCCCTGGCCTTCGCCGCCCTGTTCCCGCGGGCCACCGGAGCCTGCGCCGCCATCGCCACCGCCGCCCGCCATTCGGCCCAGAATATCGCCTTCGGCGAGGTGGGGCGGCAGGCCATCCTGGCCGATCCCGCCTGGAGCGGCGGCGGCTATATCGTCCAAAAAACCCTGCCGTCGGCGGGGCTTTCCGTGGCGCGCATGGCCGCCCATATCACCTATCTGTCGGAAGCCGCCTTGCAGCGCAAGTTCGGCCGCAAGCTGCAGGACCGCCCGGCCGTCTCCTTCGGCTTCGACGCCGATTTTCAGGTGGAATCCTATCTGCGCCATCAGGGTCACAGCTTCGTGGCGCGCTTCGATCCCAATTCCTATCTCTACATCACCCGCGCGATTGATTACTTCGACCTTGCCGCCGATCTGGGCGGCGGCCGGCTGGCCGATGCCTTCGGCGGCACGCCGACGCGTTTTTTCGCGTGCAGCTTCACCAGCGACTGGCTCTACCCCACCTCCGAGTCCCGCCATCTGGTGCGGGCGCTGGCCGCGGCGGGCGCGCCGGTTTCCTTCGTGGAGATCGAAAGCGACAAGGGCCACGACGCCTTTTTGCTGGACGAGCCGGAATTTCACCGGCAACTGGCGGGGTTTATTCGGGGGTGCGAGGAGATGCAGGTTCGAAGGGACGAAGGTGCGAAGGTTCGAGGGTGCGAGGGTTCGGGGGGTCGCGGGTTCGGGGACACGAGGGTGCGTGGGCGTGAAAGTTCGCGGGGATTTTTGTTTCCTCGAACCTCCGAACCCCCGAACCCGCGAACCCCCGAACCCCTCGCCCCCGAATTGCAACTCATCGCCAACATCATTCCCGCGAACGCCCGCGTGCTGGACGTGGGCTGCGGCGACGGCGTGCTGCTGGACTGGCTGCGCGTCCACAAGGACGTGACCGGCTGCGGGCTGGAGATCGACCGCAAGCGGGTGGAGGACGCCATCGCCCGCGGCCTTCCGGTCATTCAGGGCGACGCCGACACCGACCTTTCCACCTATCCCGACGACGCCTTCGATGTCGCGGTCCTGAACCGCACGCTGACCGAGTTGCGCGAGCCGCTGGAGGTGGTCCGGGCGCTGCGCCGCCTGGCTTTCCGCGTGATCGTGGCGGTGCCGAATTTCGCCCATTGGCGGGCGCGCCTCAGCCTTGGGGTCCGGGGCCGCGCGCCGGTGACGCCGGCCCTGCCCCATGAATGGTATAATTCCCCCAATATCCGCTTCTGCGCGCTGGACGATTTTGCCGGTTTCGCCGAAGAGGCGGGGATGCGCGTGGAGCAGGCGCTGTTTCTGGACGCCGCGGACCGTCCCCTGCCGCCGCTCCTGCGCCCGGCCGCCAATCTGCTGGCGGCGTCGGGGTTATACGTGCTGGAGAGGGTGTAGGGTTGGAGGTTCGGAGGTGCGGAGGTTCGGAGGTGCGAAGGTTCAGAGGTTCATGGGTTCAAAGGTTCAGGGATTTGGAGGTCAACGGTGCAGGGGGCCGAAGGTTCGGAGGTGCGAAGGTACGAGGGTACGTGGGTGCGAAGGGTCGGAGGTTCATAGGGACAAAGGTTCAAAGGAAAGGGTTTTTCACTCTGAACCCCTGAACCTTTGAACCTTCGCACCTCCGACCCTCCGAACCTTCGAACCTTTTTTACGCGCCATTAAACAGCGAACTGGACGGGGCCGGTTTCTGCGACGCGGCGATCACCGAAGCGTCCATCTCCGGCGCCGTATCGCCCGCGCCGCCGCCGGGGGCATCGCCCGCGCGCGCGGCGATGTCCTGCACATGCTGGGCGATCACGCGCTCCTCGTTCGTGGGGATGACCAGCACCGGGAAGTCGCCCAGGAATTTCAGGCGGTCCAGAACCTTTTCGCGCACGGGCGCGGCGTGCTCGCCGATGCCGGCGGTGAACACGAAGGCGTCGAGGCCGCCCAGGGACACGGCCAGCGCCGCCGCGTGCTGCGCCACCTTGAAGCAGTAATGCTCAATGGCGAATTTGGCCCGCGGATCGCCGCTTTCCAGAAGCGTTTTCACGTCGTTGCTGATGCCCGACATGCCCTTCAGGCCGGATTCGCTGACCAGCAGCTTCTCCGCGGCGTTGATGGTCATGCCCAGCTCGCGCACGCAATAGATCACCACGGCGGGATCGATGAGGCCGCTGCGGGTGCCCATGGGGGGGCCTTCCAGGGCGGTGAAGCCCATGGAGCTGTCCACGCTCTTGCCGTCTTGCATGCCGCACAGGCTGGAGCCGTTGCCGAGATGCGCGGCGATCACGCGGCCCCTGGCGAGGTCGGGATGGTCCTGGCGCAGGCGGGCGGAAATCCACTCATAGGAAAGGCCGTGGAAGCCGTAACGGCGCACGCCTTTCTCGCGCAGGGACGCCGGCAGCGCGTAGCTGGTGTAGAGCGGCTCGCAGGCGGCGTGGAAGCCGGTGTCGAAGCAGGCCACCTGGAGAATGCCGGGCTTCAGCCTGGCGATCACCTCGATCGCGCCGAGATTATGCGGCTGGTGCAGCGGCGCGAGATGCGTGAAGCTTTTCAGGCGGGCGATCACGGCGGGATCCACCCGGACCGGGGCGGCGAATTCGCCGCCGCCATGGACCACGCGATGGCCCACCGCCACCAGTTCCGAACCGCCGGGGCGGCCCGCGATCCAGCGCAAAAGCATGGCCAGCGCCTCTTCATGGGTGCTGCCGTCGGCCATTTTGTTTTCGGATTTCGAGCCGGAGCGCTCGTCGACGGCCTTGAACACGGGCGTCGTGCCGATGCCGGAAACGCTGCCACGGGCCAGCAGGGGCATGGCGTCGCCGGCGCCGAACAGGCTGAATTTGAGGCTGGATGAACCGGAATTCAGGACGAGGACGACATCGCTCATTTTATTCTCCCTTCTCTGCGCGCCCTGGCCAGCTTGGCCGCCACGGCGCATGACAATAAACGGGTGTGCGGGGAATCCGCACGGCTGGTCAAAATAATGGGAACGCGCGCGCCCAGCACGATGCCGGCGGCGCGGGCGTGGCCGAGGAAGGTCAGCTCCTTGGCGAGAATGTTTCCGGCCTCAAGATCGGGCACCATGAGAATGTCGGCGTCGCCCGCCACCGGCGAGACGATGCCCTTTTCCTTGGCGGCGGCCGGGGAGATGGCGTTGTCGAAGGCCAGCGGGCCGTCCAGGATGCCGTCGGCGATCTGGCCGCGGTCCGACATCTTGCACAGGGCGGCGGCGTCCAGCGTGGCCTGCATCTTGGAGTTGATGGTTTCCACTGCGGCCAGGATCGCGCATTTCGGCTTCTTGTCCAAGCCAAAGACCACCCGCCACAGGATGATGGCGTTCTGGAGAATATCGGCCTTCTCCTCCAGCGCGGGATTGATGTTGATCGCGGCGTCGGTGACGATGAAGGGCTTGGGATAGCTTCCCACTTCCATGATATAGGCGTGGCTGATGCGGCGCTCGGTGCGCAGGCCCGAATGGCGCGACACCACCGCGCTCATGATCTCGTCGGTGTGGCCGGCGCCTTTCATCAGCGCGTCGGCCTCGCCCTTGGCGCACATCTCGGCGGATTTCTCGGCGGCGGCATGGCTGTGCTCCACATCCACGATCTGCCAGTTGCCGATATCGATGCCGGCGCCCTCGGCGGCCTGGCGGATGCGGTCTTTCGGCCCGACCAGAACGGGCGTCAGAAGCTTTTCGCGCACGGCGTCGGAGATGGCCTCAATCGCCGCCGGCTTCACGGGATGCACCAGCGCCGTGCGGATGGGCTGGTTCTCGCGCGCGACTTCGGCGATGGTGCGGGCGGGATCGACATTGGCGGGGAGCGGCGCGGATGACACGGGATCGACTCCTTAAAGTAAGCGATTGGCAGGGGAAGAGAGTTCCGGGCGGGGCCGCCCGTTCGCGGTTGCGAAAGACAAGTAACATGACAGGTTTAAGGGCGGGTTAATTGCCCGTCCCATGACCGGCGGAAATTTTTCAACAACCGGAAACGCAAGCAATAAAAAGGCGCATACCGCATGCGGAACATTGAAAATGTTCGGACATATTTCTTACCCAGGTATGTTTTGTCGTTTCTGACACCAGCGAATTCATGAACAGACGCACACAAAAAAGTAATCTGTCGGTCCATCTCCCGTAGCTATAATGCAAAAACCCAAAACTTATCCACAGGAAATAAATTCATTTCGCCCATGTCTTGGCAAATCGGGACGCCTGTTTAATAATCCCCGTATCCACGCTACCGGAACGGTCCCAATCATGGAGATGTCCAGATGAAAAAATTGCATTCCCTGCTGTTTTCCGCGGCCGCCCTTTTGCTTGCCGCCGCCTGCACCACCACCACGTCCGGCGCGCCGCCGCCCGAAAGCATGAGCGGCCGCGCCCATTACGACTCGCCCGGTCCACGGAACCTGGGCACGGCCACCTGGTCGCGGGCGGACTCGCCCGGCGGCGCTCCCATTCCCGGCGTGATGAAAAGGGCGGAAGAAAAGAAAACACCGTGCGCCCGCGTGATGAAGGAGACGAAGGCGAAGAAGGCGTACAGGAAAAAGCGCTATCGCCGCAAGCCGGTATCCATGAAGAAAGCGAAGCCCGCGGTCGAGACGCCGAAAAAAGCTCCACCCGACAGGAACGCGCCTCCCGCGAACGGCGGTAAAAAAGGCTGGTGGTTCAATTAGGGTCCAGACCCGATTGATTCTGGACTCCCGCTCAATCTTTTCCCGGCCCGTCTTCGGTAATGCGCCGGAGCAGGGCAAGGATTTCGTTGTTCTGCTTTTCCAGAACCTGCATGCGCTGGTGATAGCCGACAGCCATGAGCGTCGCCGCCGCGACGAAACACATGAACATGAATATGTAAACGGTCGGCTCGTAAAGAAGTGAGGAAAGGTAAGTTATCATGATGTGCTCCCCGGTTTAAGGAAATGGCCGACCAGAGAGCCAACCCCTCTGGTGGCCGGGGAGTTAGAAAACCTAACCATAGGAAAGGTCGCGCAAACCTTTGGACTTTCGTCCTGAACATGCGCTTGCGCCTCCCCGACCCGAAGGTCGAGGAGTGCGTTAACGGCACACAAGCCGCCTATGGTTTTAGGGTTTCTACGCCCCAAGGCGGGACTGACCGCCTCGCCGCACAGATTAGGCAAACCGGCGCGGGAAGGAAACAAAAAAATGATGCCGTGTACCTGCAAAGGCAAAGTCAGGCAGACCGCGCCCGGTTTCGCCAAAGCTACGGCGGGGTCCTTGATGGACAAGTTTCCCCTCCCCTTGCCCGGCTTCGCCTTCGGCTACGCCGAGGTCCTTGAAGAAAGCTCGTCCGCCGAAGCTCGCGGAGCGGAGGCGGAAGGGAGGGGATCAAGGGGTGGGGTCCGCCGGTTTTCCATAGCGTAAATGCCGGGACCTTGAAAAGACCAGCACTTCACCCCACCCCTAACCCCTCCCTCAAGGGGAGGGGAATATAAAGTCACCCCCCTCCCTTCCGCATCTCCGCCGAAGCTCGCAGAGCGAAGGCGGAGAGGGGGAAGGGGGAGGGATTATGGAGGGTCATAAAAAGGCGAAAGGGGCAAAAGGGTCCTTGACCCTCATGACCCTTGTGACCCCCTCGACCCTTTTCGCGCAAGCCCTGTCACATCAGGCCGATTTGGTTCCGGCCTGAAAAGCGCGGATGCGGCGGGCAGAGGCTCTCCACCCAGTCCAGCACGGCTTGCGCCGCGCCGGGCTCGATCTTGCGCGCGAAAAAGGAAGGGTCGGCCTGCAATTCCGCAAGAAAGGCGTCGGTGACGGTTTCGGGATGGCCCTTGTGGAAGCGCAGATTGTTGTTGTTGATGTGTTCCGCCTTGTCCGGCATGGCGTAGAGCAGGGTGTGGAAATACATTTCCTCGGCCGAGAAGAAGGTCTGCATCACGGCATAGGCCTCTTTGGCTTCCGGCGCGGCCAGCAGCCATTCGCAGGTCGCGCGGCTCAGGATCACCCAGCCGCGCCCGCACCGGCACGGAAAGCGCCGGAAGAAGGCCTTGCGCATCTCCAGCTCGAACCCGTAAAGCGGACGGGCGTAATGGGCGTCGTGGCCGGCCAGCTCGACGCAATGCAGGCCCGCGCGCAGTTCCGGGTGGATGATGGGGCTGACGGCGGTTTCGGCGAAATGGGCGGCGGCGTCCGCATGCACGATGAAGCGGCAGTCGCGCCGCACCGCCAGCATCTCCGCCGCGCCGCGGGTGGGGTTGGCGCTGAAGGTCACGTAACGCGGCGTCACGTCGAACGCGGAAACATGATCGTGCAGCCCGTTGCTTGCGAAGCCGTGCAGGGCGTCCGCCATGTATTCCGGCGTTTTCAGCGGAATGTCGGCGCCGGTGATGTTCACGAACCAGCTCCAGCCGCGCCCGTTGCGCAGCAGCGCGCGCATGGCGCCGAGCCAGGCGGCGATGGAGCTGACGCCGCTCCACACCACCGGCACGTCATGGGTGAGGATGACGTTCTCAAGATGGCGCAGGCTTTCCACAAAGGCGGGAGGAATTTCCACGTCGCGGTTGACGCCGATCACGTAACTGTGCCGCGGCCGCCAGATCCAGCCCAGGAGGCGCGCCGCGTAATCGAAGTTGCCGTGAATCTGGATCAGGAAGGCGATCATGCGCGCGGGCCGTCAGGCATGACTCTTGATGAAGGCCTCGGCGGTGGCGTGAACATGCGCCATCTGTTCGGGGCCGAGGCCCTGGTGGCAGCCCAGCACGATGCCGTTGCGGGTGACGGCGTCGGCCACGGGATAGCCCGCCGGAGTTTCGCGCCTTGCGATGGCCTTGTAGCCCGGCTGGCGCAGGATGTTGCCGGCGAAGACGGGCCGGGTCTGGATGCCGGCTTCTTCGAGGGCGATCTGCATCCCGGTGCGCGAGAAGGGCGCTTTGGCGCGCAGCGTGAGCGGAAAGGCGTACCACGCGAAGAACGTGTCCGGCAGGCTTTGCGGAAGAATGAAATACTCCTCGAATTTCCTGAAAAAGGCGCGATGCGCGTCGAAATTCCTGTTCCGCCGTTCGATGAAGGCCGGCAGCTTTTTCACCTGCTCCAGCCCGTAGGCCGCGCCCGCTTCGGACGGCTCGAAATTGTAGCCCACCGCCTCGAACACGAATTTGGCGTCGTAGGGAATTTCGCCGTCCAGCAGACAGCCGAAACGCGCCGCGATGTCTTCCGACGAGTCCTTGAAAACCGAGGAGCGGCGGCCCCAGCCGCGCAGCACGCGCGCGATGCGCTCATGTTCTTCGTCGTCCATGCAGACCATGCCGCCATTGCCCGCGCCGTTGATGACATGCGCGCCGTAGAAACTGGTGATGGACAGATGCGCCCGCTCCCCGGTGGGGCGGCCGCGCAGGCGCACGTCCACGCTGTCGGCGCAATCCTCGATCAGCATCAGCCCGCGCCGCGCGGCGATGTCCTTCAGCGCGTCCCAGTCGGGCGGGTTGCCCAGAAGATTGGGAATGACCATGGCCCGTGTCTTGGGGGTTATCAGCGCTTCGATCTTTTCCACGTCAACCGCATAGGTGCCGGGGGTGGAATCCACGAAGGCGGGCACCAGCCGGTTATGCAGAATCGCCGCCACGGTGGAGGCGAAGGTGAGGGCGGGCGTAATCACCTCGCTGCCTTCGGGCAGTTGCAACGCCGCCACCGCCAGCATCAGCGCCGAGGTGCCGGAATTGACCATCACCCCCCTTTTCTTGCCCAGCAGGCGGCTGACCGCCTCCTCGAACCGGCGGACATGCTCGCCCGGCAGGGTCGAGCCGCGCAGCACGCGCACAACGGCTTCGATTTCCCTTTCGTCATGCACGCTCAAGGCATAGGGAACGCGCAGCGCAGGGGGGCGGGCCGGGGAGGCAGTCATCGAACGGTTCGGATCCGGGAAGGAACGGGAAGGCCACTATGCAAAAAGCCGCCGGGACTGACAACCGAATCGGCCTCCGGTGCGTGGAGATTACCATCCCTCTCTCTGCGCGGCGCGGGCCAGCGGCGCGGCTTCCTGCGGAAAACGCGCCAGCATCTGGGCGCAAAGACGCAGGGCATGCTCCGGCTTCCGGCGGCAGGCGGCGAGGATGGCGTCCAGATGGGCGGCGACATAAGCGCGCAGGGCCGGGCTGTTGCGCGGATAACGCGACAGGACCAGCCACAGGTCAAATTCGTCATCCAGCACCGAGCGCAGGGCGGGAACATCATGCATCAGCTTGTAGCGCTCCAGCGCCGTGAAAATGGCGGCGATGGTCATGGGCGGAAGGTTGCGGGCAAAAAGCGCCGGCGCCGCGCCGGTTTCCATTTCCTCCCAGAAGGCGTCCACGTCGCGGAACAGCGCGCGCTGCTCGTAATTCGCCCAGCTGTTGCCGGGATGCGTGCGGTAGTAGAATTGCGTCTGCGGATCGAGGGCCACGCCGCCTTGCGCCCATAGGGAAAGACCCAGCGCCAGGTCGGCGTAATGGGTGAAGGAACACAGCCCCCCGGCCTTGCGGGCGAAGGCGGTGCGCATCAACTGCGAATAGGCCGTGGGCGTCAGGGGCGCGGTCCCCGGCGCGTCGCCCGCCGCGAGATAGGTCAGGGCGAATTCGCCCTTTTGATGGAAACGGGCGGCGTCCCGGCTGCCGCTGGCGGCGGGCGTCCCGTTCCAGTCCGGGCCGATGGTCACCTGCGCGCCGAAATAACCGGCAAGGTCCGGCCGGCTTTCGAAGCAGTCCATGCCGCGGGCGATGTAGTTGGGGGAAAGGGCGTCGTCATCCGAAAGCCACATGAAAAATTCCCCGCGCGCCGCCTGCAGCACGCGGTTGCTGTTTTGGGTGACCGTGAGCGGCCGGGACGGCGGGGGAAGCCGGACAAGGCGCGGATCTTTCCGCTCCGCCAGATACGCCGCCGTGCCGTCGGTGGAGCCGTTGTCGGAGACGAGGATTTCAAGCGCGGGCCAGCCTTGCGCGAGGCAGGACTCAAGGGCCGCGGGCAGGTAATGCGCGCGGTTCCGCGTGGGAATGCCGATGGTGACAAGCGGCGGCATCAGGCTCCCTTCCGGGCGGGGCGTTTCCACACTTCCCAGGGCGCGCGGCCGCTGGCGTGAAGCTCTTCCAGCCGGCGCTTGTCGCGCAGCGTGTCCATGGGCTGCCAGAAGCCGGCATGACGGTAGGCGGTGACCTGCCCGCCGGTGGTCAGTTGCCGCAAGGGGGCCTGCTCCCAGAGGGAGTGATCGCCTTCCACCGCGTCGATGGCCTTTGGCTCCAGAACGAAGAAGCCGCCGTTGATCCAGCCCATTTCGTCGTCCGGCTTTTCGCGGAAATCGGTGACGGCGCCGTCCGCGTCCAGCTTCAGCACGCCGAAGCGGCCGGGCGGCCGCACCGCCGTTATGGTAACCTGTTTCCCGCTGGCGCGGTGATGGGCCAGCAGCGCGTTCAGGTCGATGTCGGCCACGCCGTCGCCATAGGTCAGCATGAAGGTTTCATCATCCAGAAAAGGGCGCGCGCGCTTCAGGCGTCCGCCGGTCATGGTGTCCGCGCCGGTATCCACCAGCGTCACGCGCCAGGGCTCGGCGTCACTGGAGAGATAGGTGGTTGTCCCCTTCGCAAAATCGAAGCATACATTCGAGGTGTGCAGGTGGTAGTTGGCGAAAAACTCCTTGATCATGTGCCCCAGATGGCCAAGGCAGATCACGAAATCATGGATCCCGTAATGGCCGTAGATCTTCATGATATGCCACAGGATGGGCCGCCCGCCGATCTCCACCATCGGCTTCGGCCTTGCTTGCGTTTCCTCGGAAAGGCGGGTGCCAAGCCCGCCCGCGAATATCACGGCCTTCATGCCTGTTGCTCCTTGGGCGCAAGCTCGCGCAAGCCCCGGTCCAGGGTTATGCGGGGTTCCCAGCCCGGCAGGGGTTCGCCGCGCCACGGGCGCAGAATCTGGGAGGGACGGTAGGGAAGCGCGCCCCAGTTGATGGAAACATTCCGGCCGGTGGACCTGCTCCACGCGGCGGCGAATTCCCGCAAGGTCAGGCCTTCGCCGGCGACGGCATAGGCGCGGTGCGGCCCCGGCGGCGCCGATTCCAGAATCCCGGCCGCGCGCAGGCAGGCCTGCACCACATCATCGACATGGACGGGGCACATCTCCTGCCGGCCGGGAGTCATGTCGAGCGTAACGCCTTTTCGCGCGGCGTCTTGCAGCAGGGAAAGGATTTTCCCGCGCGGATCCTCCGGCCCGTAGATGTCGTACATGACGAGGGTCAGGGCTTTCACGCCGCGGTCAAGCGCGTACCAGGCCAGAATATCCTCGAAAGCCTGCTTGGTGGCGGCGTAGAAATTCATGGGCCGCGCCGCGCCGGCCGCGTCGCGCTGCCAGAAGGTGCCGGCGTTGATGAAGGTGCCGCACCCGGCGGCGAGCATCGCCTCCAGCAGATGGACGCCGAGGCGGATATTGGCCTCCAGCATCGCGTCGGCCTCTTCCGAAGGGGCGAGCCGCGCCGCCAGATGATAAACCGCGTCCACCTTGCCGCCGGAAAAGGCGGCGGCGAGGCCGGCGGCGGTTCCGTCATATTCATGCGCGCGGATGCCGGAAAACCGGGCCAGCGCGGGCGGCAGCGCGCGCCCCTTGCGGACAATGCCGCGCACCTCCGCGCCGTCCCGCGCCAGACGCGCCGCCAGCCTGCCGCCGGTATAGCCGGTGATGCCGCTGATGACGGCGAGGGTCATGCCGCCGCTCCGTCGCCGAGAAAATAACGGAAATCAAGCAGCTTCCGCCGCGCGTCCCGCGGCAGATCGCGGAATTCGGGCCAGGCGGTCAGCAGGACCAGAAGATCGCTTTCGGCGCAAAGCCTGTCCAGACCGCCGGCGTCGCGCAGGCGCAAATCCGGGTAGGCTTTCCTGAAGGACGCCGTGGCCATGGGATCGTAGGCGGCGATATTGCCGAAACCGCGTTCCCGCAGGCCGGCGATCACGGCGGCGGCGGGGGAGTCGCGCACGTCGTCCGATCCGGGCTTGAAGGAAAGGCCAAGAATGCCGATGCGCATCGCCTTGTTTTGCGCGGCCGCCGCCACGCGCCCGGCCACATGCCGCTTGATGGCGGCGTTGACGGACAGCACGGCGTCCAGCAGGGGCGCTTCTGCTCCCAGTTCGCGGGCGCGGGCGCGCAGCGCCGCCACGTCCTTGGGCAGGCAATAGCCGCCAAAGCCCGCGCCCGGCCAGGCATAGCCGGTCATGGCGGCGGGCCGGCCGCTCCAGCGCCGGTCTTCATGCAGAATGCGAAAGGCCCGCGCGATGTCGATTCCGCCCGCGGCCCCGGCGATCATCGCCATTTCGTTGGAAAAGCTGATGAGCGTGGCCAGCAGCGCGTTGGAAAGATATTTCACGAACTCGGCCGTGTTTGGCGACAGCACATGCACCGGCGCGCCGAAAGGCGCATAGATTTTTTTCAGAAGTTCCGCGCTTTTTTCATCGTCCACGCCCAGCACGACGCGGTCGGCCCGCAGGAAATCGTCCCAAGCAAGGCCCTCGCGCAGGAATTCGGGATTGCTGGCAAGTCCAAGATCGACGCCGCATTTCCGGCCCGCCTGTTCCAGATGCGCGCGCAACTCGTGGTGGGTCGTGCCGGGCGGCACGGTGGACTTGACGATCACCGCGCGAAAGCGCCCCTTGGGCGTATGCGCGATGACGGCGTCAAGCGCCGCGCGCAGATCGCGCAGGTCGGCCCGGCCGTCCGCGTCCTGGGGCGTGCCGACGCACAGGAATACCGCCTCGGCCGCGCGCAGCGCCTCTTCCGCCGTGGCGCAGAGGAAAAAATTCACGCCCGCGTGCTGGCGCAGTTTTTCCTCCAGCATGGGCTCGTAAAAGGGAACCGCGCCCGCGGCGAGGCTTTGGGCGCGCGCCGCGTCCGCCTCGAAGCCATGAACGCGGAATCCCTTCTCGGCAAAGCCGAGCGCGGTGGTCAGGCCGACAAAGCCAAGGCCAAAAACGGCGATCATCTTGCGTCTCCGTTTTCCAGAAGAAAGCGCAGGTAGCGGCCCACGCCTTCCTCCACCGGCACGCGCGGGCGGTAGTCCAGAAGACGTTCGGCCTTGGCGATGACGGGGCAGCGGCGGTTGGGATTGTCCCGCAAATAGTCGGCGTCGCCCGAACGGGCGAAACGCACGCCCTCCGCGGTGTAGCCGGCATGGGCCCTGCCCGCCTCCACGAACAATCCGGCCAGCCGCGCCACCGTGATTTCGGGCCCGGCGATGCCGATATTGAACGCCTCGCCCTGCCCGCGGGTCAGGATTTTCAGATAGCCGGTCAGGGCGTCGCTGACATAGCAGAACGTGCGGGTGGGCGTGCCGTCGGAGAAAAGCTCAATCGCCCGGTTCTCCAGAATGGCCCGGACGAAGTCGGCCGGCGCGCGCCGGTCACCGAGGCGCAGGCCCGGCCCGTAATTGTTGAAGGGACGGGCGATCCCCACCGGCAGCCCGTATTTCCCGTGAAAGACATGGCACAGGGTTTCGCCAAAGCGCTTGGCCTCGTCGTAACAGGCGCGGGGGCCCGTGCAGGCCACGTGGCCGCGGTAATCCTCCGGCGTGGGAATGGCATCATGCGGCGGGTCGCCATAAATCTCGCTGGAGGAGAAGAACAGCATTCCCGTCAGGTTTTTATGCCTGTAGAAATCCAGCAGCCGCCGCAGGCCCCAGACATTCGCGTCCAGCGTTTCCAGCGGGTATTGGCGGTAGAACGGGGGCGAGGCGATGGACGCCATGTGCAGGACAAAGCGGCAGTCCGCGGCGCCCGGAACCTCTTCCAGCGAATCCCAGGCTATGTCGAAAGGGCGCACCTCCAGCGCGGAACAATCGCGCACCAGATTGTCCAGCCAGGCCGGACGGCCCAGCAGGAAACGGTCGAGCGCCAGAATGCGCCGGACGCCCAGCGCCTTTTGATGGCGCGCCAGGTATTGCAGGAGCATGTAGCCCAAAAAGCCCGCCGCACCCGTGACCAGCACTAAAGAATCCCGCAGCCGGTCCTTTTCGGCAAAGCCGGCATGGATGGCCTCCAGGTCTTCGTCGAGAACGGGCACGGAAAGTTTCTCCTTCGGCGGGCGGATGCGGCGCTCCAGCCTAACAGGCCGATTCGGCGGGTCAAAGGCGCAAGCCCGAATCTCCTGCCCTAGCCTCCCGCCACGTCGGTAGGAAAAAGACCCTGCGCCCAGGCGGGCCACTGGCGGAAAACGATATGCACGTTCCCGGCGGCATGGAAGAAGCGCAGGTCCCGGCCCGCGAACAGGCGCTCGAAGCTGCTGGCCGTGAACAGCGACACATGCCCGACGCGCGGCGTCACATACCACCAGCCCAGTTTCTGCTCCGCCATGTCGGGCGGCTGGAACTCGGTTCCCACAAACAGGAAGCCGTTATCCCAATCGACAAGGTCCAGCAGGTCGGCGGCAAGGGCCCTGGGATCGGTGGCGTGCTCCAGAACCTCCAGGCAGGTCACGACGTTGAACCGGCCCTGCGGCCTTTGCGCGTCGGAGGCATAGGGGTCGTAATTATGCGCATCCGGCGCGCCGAAGGCCCGCATCAGCGCCGGCGTGATGCCGGGACCGCCGCCGTAATCCAGAAAGCGCAGCCTGTCCAGCATGCCGTCGAAGGCCAGCGTCAGGATATTGGCCAGCTTGCCCGCCCGCGCGCCGTTATAGGAGCCGTCGAGCCGCGCGTAATCCCTGGTGTAGACAAGCTGCGCGAATTGCCGCGGCGTCCAGTGATCCATGAAAGGCGTGAAGACAAAGCCGCATTGCGGACAGGCATGGTAATCAACCATCACGCCGCTTTTGTTGATCGCGCGGCTGTAGAAGCCAAAATTCAGCCGCGCATTGTCGTGAAAATCGCAGCGCCCGAAATGCGGCGCGTCATGGCCGCAGATCTTGCAGGGACGGACAGGGGCGGGCGGGGGCGAATCGGGCATTTGAAAAGACTATAGAGTCGCTCCACGCAGAACACATGCACATTCCCGCGCCCGGCTTCGCCTGCGGCACCGCCGAGGTCCTGGCGCACCCGTCGCGCCGAAGCTTTGCGGAGGCGGAAAAGCGGGAATCCCGTTTTATTTGGACAAAGAACAAATGGGATTCCGTGTCACGGTTGCTGCGCAACCTTGCCCGGAATGTTCGCTGAATCGTTTCATGATGCTTCGCGCCGCAGGAAAAAAGCCGCCGTGCCGCCCCAGGCGCGGCGCGATTCCAGCTTCCATCCGGGAAGGGGCGGAAGGTCTTCGTCGCGGGCCGTTTCCGCGACCGCCACCGCGCCCGGCGCGATAAAGCCGCCCTCCTCCAGGCATGCGAGGGTCCGCGGCACCCGCGCCTCGCGGTAGGGCGGATCAAGGAAGATCAGGTTGAAAGCCGCGCCGCGCCAGTTTTGCTTTTGGGAAAGATCGCGTAATTCAAAACCGCACCGGGCGGCGGCGCCCAGTTTCAGGGCGTTGCTTTTGGCAACCGCAAGCGCGTCCGCGCGGGAATCCAAAAACAAGGCGTAGGCCGCGCCGCGCGACAAGGCCTCCAGCCCCAAGGCGCCTGATCCGCAAAAACAGTCCAGCACGCGGGTGTCCTCGCCCGGCAGGGGGCCGAAAGAACCGTGCGCGAGGATGTTGAACAGCGCGCCCCGCACCTTGCCGGAGGTGGGGCGGGTTGAGTCGTCCCGCGGCGCGTTCAGCGCCCGTCCTTTCAACGAACCCGCGATAATGTGCATTAGTCTTTCCCTGCAAAATAATCCGGCAGCAGCTTGCGCAAAAGCCCTTGCGGGATTTCCTCGACCGCGCCCAAAGGCAGGCGCGCCAGGCGAAAGGGGCCAAAGCTTAAGCGCCGCAAGCGGTTCACCCGCGCGCCCAGATGCGCCATGAGCTTGCGGATTTCGCGGTTCCTGCCCTCCCGCAAGGTGATGGAAAGCCAAAGATTGCCGCCCGTGCCGCGCGTGATCCCGGCCTTGACGGGCTTATAGCGAATACCTTCGATGGTTGCGCCCTTTTCAAGCTGTTTCAGCTTTTCGGCGGAAAGCGCGCCATCGTGCTGCACGCGCACGCGGTAGCACCGCGGCAGGTCCGATTTTTCCAGATGGCGCGACAGCGCCCCGTCATTGGTCAAAAGCAGCAGCCCTTCCGAATTCAGGTCCAGCCGCCCCACGCTGATGACGCGCGGCAGGGTTTTGGGCAGGGCCGCGAACACCGTCGGCCGGCCCCGCGGGTCATGCGCCGCCACGATCCGCCCGGCGGGCTTGTGGTAACGCCAAAGCCTTGCCCGCTCCGGCGGTTTCACGGGCTTGCCGTCGACCGTCACTCGATTTTCGCCCGTGACCGAAAAGGCGGGATGATCCAGCGTTTTGCCGTCCACCTTGATGCGGCGCGCGGCGATCAGCCGCTCCGCCTCGCGGCGCGAGGCCACGCCCGCGCGCGCCAGGTATTTGGCGATCCTTTCGCCCGTTTTCTTGCCACCGGATGTCATGAAAGGCATGATAGGCCTGAAAACGCGGATGTGAAAATGCCGGAAAACGATTTCATGGCGCTGGCCCTTTTGCAGGCGGAGGAGGCCGGACAGCGCGGCGAGGTGCCCGTGGGGGCGGTGCTGGCCACGGCGGACGGCAAGGTGCTGGCGCGCGCCGGCAACCGCACCGTCGCCGGCCGCGATCCCACCGCCCATGCCGAAATGCTGGCGCTGCGCGAGGGGGCGGCGGTCCTGGGGGCGGCCCGTCTGGAAGGATGCGATCTTTACGTCACCCTGGAGCCCTGCGCCATGTGCGCGGCGGCGATCTCCCTGGCCCGCATAAGGCGGCTTTATTTCGGCGCCTTCGATCCCAAGGGCGGAGCGGTGGATCACGGACCGCGCCTTTTCGGCCAACCCACCTGCCATCACCGGCCCGAAGTCTATGGCGGCATCCGCGCGCCGGAGGCCGAGAGGATTCTCAAAGGCTTTTTCAGGGAAAGGCGGTAAACATTTTTCGATGCTCAATTGCCAGCGTATGATAACGTCATCCTGAAAACCGCGAGGGCTGAAAAGCCCGAAGCGGTTATTCAGGATCTCTTGAACAGGAGAGAGATCCTGAATAAAGCTCGCGCCGCTCGCTTTTTCAGGATGACGCCGAACGGAGTGACGCCTGACTGAGTACTGAAAACCGGGCACTGAAATGGATTTCTCCAGCCCCTACCTGTTTTACGTTCTGGCGTCCTATGGGACGGCGGCGGTGCTGTTGGGCGGGCTTGCGCTTTTCTCCTTCACGGCCTGGCGGCGCGCCCGGAAAGGGGATCGCCGGTGACCCCGCGCCCGGCGCGGCGGCTTCGGATCGGCTTGGCCGGGCTTTGCCTTGCGGTGGCGCTGGTCCTGGCCCTGCTCGCCCTGCGTGAGAAGGCGGCTTTCTACTTCACCCCGTCCGAGGTGCTGGAAAGGCAGGACGCGCTTTTGGCGGAAGGCCGGCCTTTTCGGCTTGGCGGCGTGGTGGTGGAAGGCTCGTTGAAAAAAAACGGACCGCAAATCCGCTTTGCCGTGACCGACCTCAAGGCGGAGCTTTGGGTGCGCTTTCACGGCATCCCGCCCGACCTGTTCCGTGAAGGGCAAGGGGTGGTGGCCGAGGGTCGTCTTGTGGCGAAAGAGCAGTTCGAGGCCGAAACGCTCCTCGCCAAGCATGACGAGAATTACATGCCCCCTTCCATGGAAGGCGTTTTGGACACAAGCGCGCCGGAAAAAAAATAGGATGATCCCGCATCCCCGGCTGTTGGGCTTTTTGACGGAATCTGTTGTAATGGCTCCGTAAAATGGCTCTTTTTCACGCCAACCAGCGTTAATTTTGGCGGAATTGATGGTAAAACGCATATTTTGGCAGGAAACTCACAAAATATGGCCTGAAAAACGCAAGGAAAGGCGCAAAACACCGGTCATATACCAGGATTAACCCTTTGTAACTGAAAATACCGGCGGCGTTGTTCCAGATTTCGACCATCGAACGGCAAAAATCGCTGCTCGATCTTCTTTTCTCCGCTCCTGTTTGCTTTTTTCACGGTTAACCCATTAGAACTTGCGTTTGCGCGATTTTTGGCTAAGGTAATGCCGCCCGGTGGGCATGATTTATCCTTTAAAAACAGGGTTTTCTGGCGTCCGCATGGCGGAGGGGCCTTGGCAACTCCCTGGACTTCAAGGCATTTTCGTTCGGAACAGGCCATGGCGGTAAAGAAGAAAAAGCCGAAGCCAGCGGCAAGGGCGGCAAAGCCGGTTAAAAAAACGGTCCCCGCTTCCCCCCAAAAAGCGGTCGGGAAACCGCAGGCCGCTGGAAAGCAAGCTGCGACAAAGCCCGTGGCGGCGAAAGTCAAATCCGCGCCGGTTAAAGCCAGTCCCGCGCCGGTGGCGCGTCCGTCCGCGCCCGCCAGCCGGGAAGAAGCCATGCGCAGCGCCGCCAAGGTGGCCCAGGCCCTGGCCGGGAAGAAAGCGTCCATCACCGAGCAGCCGAAAAAAGACTTGAAGCCGGTTGATCCCAAGGACGCCGCCCGCGCCATCCGCCAGATCAAGGCGTCGGTTTTTTCAACCCTTGCCACCTCCTCCGCGCCCTCCGCCGTGACCAGCTCCACCGCCTCGTCCCTCCCGCCCCGCGTGCAGGCCCTTCTGGATCGCAGCGAGATCGAGGAGCTGATGATCGCCTATGCGCGCGGGATCGACCGGGCCGAGGAAAATCTGGTGCGCTCGGTGTTTCACCCCGACGCCACGGTGGATTTCGGCCCCGGCATCTTCCAGGGCGCCGTGATCGATTTCATCACCTGGGCCATGGATGTACGGGCGGGCATGAAGGCCGCGCAGCATTACATCACCAATATCCGCGTCGACCTGCGCGGCGACGCCGCCTTCGCCGAAAGCTATTTTCTGGCCTGGCACCGCCTCGACAAGCCCACGGGGAAGGAGGATTTCTTCCTGGGCGGGCGCTATCTCGACCGGCTGGAGCGCCGCCCGGCGGGCGCCGCTGGCGTGTGGAAAATCGCCCACCGCAAGCAGGTGAAGGACTGGACGCGCACCACGCCGGTGGCCGAGCTGTTCTACCACCTGAATCCCGACGCGCTCTGGGCGCCTGCCGGCAAGCAGGACCCGTCCTACCACATGGACGCCTTTCCTTCCGGCAAAAGCGGCCGCGCGCCCGCCTATCTCGGCCGCCGCTACGACGCCAAGAGCATGAAGGTCTGATGCCCGTTTTTCAGCCCCGCGCCGCGCTGGCTCTGGCTTTGGTGTTTCTTGCGTCCGTGGCTGCCCTGGCTTCGGCCCTTGCCGCGCAGTTCGTGTTCGGCATTCCGCCTTGCGTATTGTGCATCTGGCAGCGCGTTCCCTATGCGCTGGCGGGCCTCGTGGCGCTGGTGGGACTCGTGGCCGCCGCAAGGCGGCCTAATCTTGCGCCCCTTTTTCTTGGATTCTGCCTGGTGCTGTTTGTGGCGGAATTCGGCCTTGCCTTTTTTCATTTCGGCGTGGAGCAGCACTGGTGGGCGTTTGCCGAAGGCTGCACGGTGGCGCCGCTGACAGCCGCCACGCCGGAGGAGGTCCTGGCGCAAATCCTTGCGACGCCACAGGTGCCGTGCGACGTGCCGGGCTGGATGCTGCTGGGGCTTTCCGTCACTTTCTGGAACGCCTTGTTCGCGGCGGGACTGTCCCTTTTGACCGGCTTTTTCCTGCTGGGAAGCCGCTTCGGAAAACGGCCATAAAAAACCCCTTCCTTACGGGAAGGGAAAGGAGGAGGGATCGTCGGGGGTCAACAGGGTCTCAAGGGTCATAAGGGGCGCAAGGGTCATGAGGGTTTTTTTATTGACCCCATTGACCCTGTTGACCCTTCCGACCCTTTCGCAGAACCCCTCCCCTAACCCCTCCCAAAGGGAGGGGGAGTTTAAGATTGCTTCCTGCCTGAATTGCGCGTTAACCGTGTTGCGCGGAACACGCCGTTTGTTATTCACGGAAGCAATTATTTTAACCATGGAACCGGCCCGGCCCGGCGGGTAAAAATATCCCGTGTTCACCCCCCCCCTAAGGAGCCCCGATGCCGCCCCAGGATTTGTGTCAGCCCGAAACCGCAAGCACCCTTCCCAAGGAGACCGTCGGCCAGTATCTCCGCACCGCCTCCCAGCTTGAAGACGATCCCGCCATCCACCGCCTGATGCTGGGCATCATCCAGCAACGCATCGGCCATGCGCCCTGCGCCGCCTGCGCCGACCCCATCGGCCGCGACATCATGACCGGCAAGATCAAGGTGGGGCTGATGCGCATCACCCGCTGCGTCGACCCGCGTTGCGTGACGGCCGACAAGTTCCGCCTCGGCGTGCGCGACGCGCTGGTGGACGGCATTCCGGGCCTTTTGTTCAAGGCCTACCGCCCCGGCAGCACCTTCACCATCTACACCACCGACGATCTTTACCTCGGCTGGATGCGCGATGCGCGGAAAGTCGCGCATTATGGCGAATTCGGCTCCGGCCACGCGGATATCGTCGGCCGCCCGACCTTCATCCTGCTCAGCCACAGCGATTGCGGCGCCGCCGCCATGCTCTCCGGCGATCCCGCAAGCTGGCCCGACCGGCCGCTTGGAAACCTGATGTGCGATCACTGGGCGTTGCGCGAAGCGTCGCTCGAAAATTACGGCAAGATGAAAGAGTCGGGTGAACTGAAGGACGTGTCCTTCGCCGATTTTCTCGCCGTGCAGGCGGCGCGCCAGGCCACTTTCCGCAAGATCGAGGCCGTGCATGCCCTGAAATATCCCGGCGAGAATCCGGTGGTCATTCCCCTGCATTACGACATGGGCAACAATTATTACCTGGTCGATCCCTGGCAGCCCTATGGCCTGACCCTGCTGATCGGCGAGGAACAACTCATGGCCGCCGGGCTGGACTGTACGCACCGGCCCGAAGACGAACTGGTTCCGCTGCGCGCCGTGGGCGCACGGTGAGGAAAGAGGGACTAGGAGCTAGGATCTAGGGACTAGGGAGGCTATAACTAGCCCCTAGATCCTAGCCCCTAGACCCTTGTCTTATGCCTGTCAGGAAAAAATCACCCAAACCCGTCCCCCTTACGCCGCGCGAGCGCAAGGCGCTGGACCGCATCCTGCGCGTGGACCAGGCGGGGGAATATGGCGCAAGGCGCATCTATGCGGGCCAGCTTGCGGTGCTGAAGCGCCGGAGGCTTCCGGCCGCGGCCCTGAAAAAGATCGAACACATGGCGGATCAGGAAGCGGCGCATCTGGCCGCTTTCGACAGGCTGATCGCGGAGAATCAGACGCGCCCCAGCCTGTTGCAACCGCTTTGGCATGTGATGGGCTTTGCCCTTGGCGCGGGATCGGCCCTTTTGGGCGAGAAGGCGGCGCATGCCTGCACCGTGGCGGTGGAAGAGGTGATCGACCGCCATTACGCAAGGCAGGAGAAGGGGCTTGCGCATCATCCCGCCCTGCAAAAGCTGGTGCGCCGGTTCCGCGAGGAAGAGAACGGGCACAAGGACGCGGCATTGCAAGCGGGGGCCGCGGACGCGCCCGCCTATCCCTTGCTCAAAAAGCTGATCGCCACGGGTTCCCGCGCCGCCATCTGGGTCGCGGAGAGGGTTTAAAAAAAGGGTCTAGGGGTCGAAAGGGGCATAAGGGTCATGAAGAGTCTTTATCATCGACCCTCTCCGACCCTCTCCGACCCTTTCGACCCTACATGTTTGACCCTACATGTAGTCGTTCCGCCGGCCCGCGGGCGCGGACGGCATGCGCAGGGGATCGACCCCTTCCTGTGGGATTTGTTCCCGGATAGGCGGAACGGGCCGCGTTTCGACCGGGACGCCCTCCGTGTCCGGCGCCGGCGAAGCCCCGTCATCCTGCGCCGCGCCGCCTTCTTCCCGCGCCCGCTGCAAATTCTGGTTCCACATCTGCGAGGGGCTTACCGGGTTGTAAAGATTGGATGGGCAGGGCGCGTAGGGATTGGAGCAGGGGTCCATCTGCGCCCGCGCGGGAAAAAAGGGACCCATGACCATAATCAGGATCAGCGCGGCGGCAAGGACGGGGGACCGCATGGCTATTCGGCGGTGGATTTTTTCATCAACGCATAGGCCGGGCAGAAACGCATGATTCCGGTGGCCACCAGCGCCACGCCCGCCAGCATGATGATCAGTTGCAGCACGCCGCCGCCCAGCAGCGACAGCGCGATCAGCACGGCCCCCGCGATCAGGCGCAGGAGGGACTCCTTTTCGCTGACATTGGCCTTGAACATGGTCCGAGCCTCCGAAGAGTAGAAAAAGACCTCCCATTATGCGGGAATCGTGGCGGAAGGAAAGGGGAATCAGAAGCCAGAGATCAGAGGTCAGAAATCAGAAAAAGAGCGTAAAACGTCGAACCTTTGAACCTCCGAACCTTGCCTACTGCTCCAGCTCGCTGTCCCAGTACAGGAAGTCGCGCCAGGAATGATGCAGGTAGCCGGGCGGAAAGTTGCGCCCCCGTTCCTGTAATTCAAAGGCGTTCGGCGCATAGGGCGGGATGCGCGGGAACATGCCCGCCTCGGCCGGCGCATGGCAGCCCTTGCGCAGGTTGCAGGCCGAACAGGCGGTCACCACATTCGTCCATGTCGTGCGGCCGCCGCGCGCGCGGGGGATCAGGTGGTCGAAGGTCAGTTCGGTCGTGGTCTTGCGCTTGCCGCAATACTGGCAGGTGAACCCGTCGCGCAGGAACACGTTGAAGCGGGTAAAGGCCGGACGGCGGTTGGACGGCACATAATCCTTCAGCGCGATGACGCTGGGCAGCCGCATGCTTTGCGAGGGCGAGCGCACCACGCGCTCGTAAAGGGCGATGATGTTGACGCGCTCCTGGAACACCGCCTTTATAGCGTCCTGCCAGGACCAGAGCGAAAGGGGATAATAGCTCAACGGGCGGAAATCCGCGTTCAGGACAAGGGCGGGACAGGATTCCAGCGAGACCATGCCGATGATTCTTCCCCCGTCCATCAATCCTCGCCACGAAGGGTAAAGAAAAGGTTTCCAAATGAGAAGATGGCAGAACAACCCCTCAAGCGTCTCTGTGCAGAGAAAGTCGAAATTTGTTTGACAAAACTGGATTCCCGCTTTCGCGGGAATGCCTCGTTCTTTTTTCTGTTGCTTTTTCGGCCAAAACCATCAGGCATGCAGGAGAGGCTGAAGGAATTTCGCGGCAAGATCAAGGCCCCTGTCGTCGATGCCGTGGCCGAGCCCGTCCAGCAGGGCGCATTGCGCCGGCACACCCGCCGCCTTCAGCGTCTCATGGGCGGCGCGGGTGGCATCCACCGGAACCACCTCGTCCTGAAGCCCATGGACAAGCTGCACCGGCGGCTTGCTGGCGATGCGCGCCGCCTTGTCCGCGGCCGGGCCGAAGCCGAACAGCCCGCCGGAAAAGGCCAGAATCCCGGCCAGCGGCTTTTCGCGCTGCAAGCCGGCATAAAGCGCCAGCATCGCGCCTTGCGAAAACCCGCCGAGGACGAATTTTTCCGGCGGCAGGGAAAGTTCGGACAGGATTTTGTCGATCATCGCGTCCAGGCCGGGACGCGCGCCGGCCAGGCCCTGAACGACGGACGCCATCGACCGGTCGCGCAAGGAAAACCACTGGAAGCCAAACGGCGCCATGTCGCATGGCTGCGGCGCGTCGGGCGCGAAGAAGGCGGTCTTCGGCAGGACGCGCCGCAGCGCGCCGCCCAGGCTGATGAGATCCGCGCCGTCCGCGCCAAGCCCGTGCAGCAGCAGGACGGCGGAACGGGCATCGGGGGGGACGAGTTGATGCATGGCAGTAGAGAAGTGAAGCGTGAGAAGTGAAGAATGAAAAACAAACCGCGTCATCCTGGAAAACGCGCGAAGCGCGTTTATCCAGGACCTCTCCCCCATAAGGGCACAAGATTCCGGGTCAGGACTCGCTTGTGCTCGCCATGCCCGGAATGACGGCTTTGGGGGAAGAGATCCTGAATAAAGCTCGCGCCGCTCGCTTTTTCAGGATGACGCTATTTTTTTCTTTTCACTCTTCACTTCTCACGCTTCACTCCATCACTCCTCACTCTTTCACATTCTCCGGCGGCAGCGCGGCAAAGGTCACCTGCGCGGAGAGGGTGATTTTCCGCGCCGTTTGCAGATCGCCGCCCCTGGACATGGGCATGGGTACGGGAGCCGCGGCGGCATAATCCATGGCGGCTTCCGCCTTCATCATGGCCGTGCGCGGGTTTCCGGGACGGATTTTCGCGCCGCCGAAGGCAATCTGCATCACCCGGAAATGACGGCCGGGAAAGGCCTCGTTCACCGCTTTCAGTTCGCTTGTCGCCTGCCGCATGATGTTCTGGCGCAAGGCGGCCCGCGCCGCCTCGGTTTCGGCCAAAGTGGGGGTGAAATCCACGGTCGAGACCGAGAGCTTCATCCCGGCGCGGCTGGCCTTTTGCGTCCGCTCGCCCAGCCCGCCCAGCGCCTTTTCGGGCAGCCGCGCCTCGAACCGCGTCCTCCAGTTTTCCAGCCCTGATTTGTCCTGCGAGCGGTGGAACGAAATCAGCCGCCATTCGGCGTCCGGCGCGAGTTTCCGCACGGCTTTGAGCATGGCCGCGCGGGTCTTGCCGGCGGTTTCGGAGGAGACGGCGGCGTTCACCATAATCACCGTGCGCGCGGTGCGGGTGGTGACCCAGCCTTCGGCCGAAAGCGAAAGGCTGACCGCGTCGTCGGGCCTGGGCATGACCTGCGCGCTGGCCGAAGCGGGCAGGGCGGCAAGCAGAAGGACAAGAAAAACGTGGCGCATGGAAAACTCCTGAAAGTAGCGAAGAGCGAGAAGTGAAGAGTGAAAAGAAAAACCGTGTCATCCCGGAAACCGCCGCAGGCGGTTATCCGGGACCTCTTCCCCATAATGGCACAAGATTCCGGATCATGGCTCGCTTCCGCTCGCCATGCCCGGAATGACGGCTTTTGGGGAAGAGATCCTGAATAAAGCTCGCGCCGCTCGCTTTTTCAGGATGACGCGGCTTGTTTTCCACTCTTCACTCTTCACTTTTCACCCTCCACCTGTCACTCAGAAATCCAGATTGGCATAATGCGGGGCGGGAGGAAACCCAAGGATATGATCCGCCAGAAGAGGGCGAAATGATGGCCGCGATTTCATGCGCTGGTACCAGGCGCGCGCTTCGGGATGGCGGTCCCAGCCGATATCGCCCAGATAGTCCACCACCGACAGATGCGCGGCTGCGGCCAGATCGGTCAGGGTCAAGGTGTCGTGGGAGAGGCCCTTGTGCTGCTCGGCCAGCCAGTTGATGTATTTCAAATGCTCTTCCAGCGCGGCATAACCGCGACGGATGGCGTTGCCGTCGGGTTCGCCCGATCCCTGCAGGCGCTTGAGGGCCTTTTCGCGGACCAGCGTGTCCACCACGTCGCGGAACAGAACGCGGTCGAAAAAGCCGGTGGCGGCGCGGATGCGGGCGCGCTCTTTCGCATCGCGGCCCAGAAGGGCGGGGGCGGGGTGCTGCTCCTCCACATATTCGACGATTGCCGCTTCGTCGTTCACCGAAAATCCGTCTTCCTCCACCAGAACCGGCAGCATCAGCCCCGGCGAGAGGGCCAGGAATTCGGGCCTCCGGTCCCAGGGCTTTTCCACCACCGAGGTGAAGGGCAGGTCCTTTTCCGCCAGCAGCAGCCGCACCTTGCGCGAGGGCGACGACAGGGGATGATGAAAAAGGGTGCGCATATCAGGAATCAGGGGTCGGAAACCGGAGGTCGGAACGGCGCGCGAGTCCCGCGAATCGCGCCAGTCTTCTTTCTAGACTCCCGGCCGGAATCCGTCACCTGATTTGCGGTTATGCCAAAAACGTAGCGGGGACGCGGGGGCGGGCATGATGCTTTTCAAACCGGGACACTCCCGCGCTATTCCCCCGTCTGGATCCGCTCCACAAGCTGGCGCACGGTGGGAATGAAGCCGTTCGCGTAGAACGGGTCCTGCGCGAAACGCCAGCCATTATGGCCGGAAAACATCAGGTTGTTCTCGACATCAACGCCGTGGGCGATGTTTTGCAGCGTTTTCTGGATGCAGAACGAGCGGGGGTCGGGCTTGCGGCCGGTGCTGCCCGCCTCGTTGCAGGCCCAGTTGGAAAACGTGCAGGCCGACAGGCAGCCCATGCAGCCGATCTGGGCGTCCAGAATTTTGCGCTTTTTTTCAGGGGTGACGAAAATCAGCGTGCTGTCGGGGGTGCGCATGGCCTCGGTGAAGCCAAGCCCGCGCCAGGCTTCGGCCCGTTCCCGGTCGGCGGGGGCGACAAACACGCCATGCCCGCGCGGGCCGACGGGCAGGGGAACCGTATGCGCGCCCGCCGCCTCCGCCGAATAGGGAATCTGCCGCGCGCTGCGCTCCATCAGCTCCTGCATGAAGCCGTTCCTGACGGCGGAGGAGTAAAAGCCGGTCGGCGAGAAGCGGTTGAGGAAAATAGCGCCCTCTTGCAGGGTGAGGAGCTTTTTCTTCCACGCCGCCGGGATGGGGCTTTCCTGGGTGAGCAGCGGGCGCGTGCCGAACTGGAAGGCCAGCGGGCCCAGTTCGGGATTGCCGATCCAGTCCTGCCACTCCTTCAGCCACCACACCCCGCCCGCCATCACGATGGGCGTGGCGTGAAGGCCGAAGCCGTTCATCGCCGCGCGCAAGGCCTTCACGCGCGGAAAGGGATTTTCGGGCTTTTCCGGGTCTTCCGAATTGGAAAGCCCGTTATGCCCGCCGGCCCGCCACGGGTCTTCATAGACGACCGCGCCCAGCCATTCGGGATATTTGCCGTAGGCGCGTTTCCACAGCGCGTTGAAGGCGCGCGCGGACGAGATGATGGGGTAGTAATAGACCCCGTGCCTTGCGCTGATCTCGGCTAGGCGGTAGGGCATGCCGGCGCCGCAGGTAATGCCGTGCACCAAGCCTTGGGCTCCGTCCAGCACGCCTTCCAGCACACGCACGGCGCCGCCCATTTCCCACAGCACGTTCATGTGAAGGCGGCCCCGGCCGCCCGCGATCTCATGCGCGATCCGGGCCTGGGCGATGCCGCCCGCGATGGCCCAGGCGACAAGCTCTTCATGCCGCGCGGCGCGCGTGCGGCCCGTGTAGGTTTGCGGAATGCGCGCGCCCGCCTCGTTGAACGAGGCGGCGTTCACGCCCGAAAAAGTTCCCACCCCGCCGGCCGCGGCCCAGGCGCCCGCACTTTCGCCATTCGAGACGGAGATGCCCTTCCCGCCCTCGATCAGGGGCAGGACTTCCTTGCCGGACATGCGCAGCGGCTGCAAATTCATGAGGGGATTATTGCCAGATCAGGGCGCTGCGCACCAGTTGCGCGCCCGCAACCAGGAACAGCGCCGCCAGCGCCAGCATGGCAATCATGAAACCGGGGTAGCGTTTTTCCGGTTGCTTGCCGTAGCCAAGGACGAAAAGCAGGCGGCCGAAAACCCATACCCCGCCAAGAACGGCGGCGGTCACGTCGCCGGAAGACAGCGCAACAATCCACAGCAGCGGCAGAAAGGCCAGAAGCTGCTCGCCGGTGTTCAGATGCGCGCGGTGGATGCGCCAGAATTCCGGCGGGCCGTCGGTGGCGGGCGGCGCCACCTTGTATTTGGCGCGCGCGCGGCCCACCAGCCGGGCCAGGACGATATAGAGGGCAATCGCCGCCAGGGTGACAAGACCGGTCCAGGGCCAGCCGAAAACATTAAAATCGGGCAGGCCGGCGGCTTCCGCCGATATCTCTTCCATGATGCGCCTTTTTTCGGATTTCAGGAAATGGCGGGAGACATTCTAGGCCATGTCGGCCAGACGCGAAACGGGTTTTTTCCACGAAAAACAGGGCCCGCCGGTGTTCAGGCTTTCCAGCGTATCACGGGGGGCGCGTCGCGCGGCGAGCGGAATCCGTCCTGTACCCGCTCATAAAGGCGAAACGGTTCCGGCAGGGCGGCGGTTTCGTCCTGCCCGCCATTTTCCGCCTTGCGGACCAGGTCGCCAAGATTATGGCGCAGGCCAAGCTCCAGAAGCGACGCCGCGAAATTGCGCCCGGCGGTCCGGTCCGGGTTCGGGACCGGCGCGCCGGCGCGCAGGCGGCTGGGGCGCGCAAAATCCCCAGGCGGGCGGGGAACGCATGGCGGCGCGGGGCGGATGAAAACAGGCATGGTTTGCGAAAGGAAAGTCCCTGCAGTTCTTTCCGGCAAGCAAAATCGGGTTTTGGGGATAATCGTGATTCGGCAAGGCCGCCGCGCGTTGTGAACGGAGCACAGCCGCAAAAAGGGCCGCGCCACCGTCACAAGCGCGCCGGCAAGGATGGCAGGCGGCGGTTTATGGCCGGGGATGCGTCCGGCCCACCTCAAGGGGCGCTTGCATCGCTCTTGCCCGCTCGCTTAGACTCAAATCCCCGGTTTTCAAGGGTTTGCCCTTGAGTGTTTCGAGATTCCGCCCGTATGAGAACGGCCCCTTTCCTCTACATCATCTTTTTGGGCATCGTCCTTTTGGCGGCGTTGATTCCGGGCGGCCTGCCCGGACGCGCCCTTGCGCAAACGGCGTCTTTTGTCGAGCCGTCTTCCGCCCTCCATGACGCGGCCGCCGGGGAACCCGCGGCCAAAAAAACCGGAAAAAGAAAGAAATCGAAAAAACGCTCTTCCGATTTCAGGGAACGCATCAAGACCGGACCCGCGCCGCGCGAATTCGCCGGCCTGCCGCCTCCGCCCGAAGGGAAAGGCGGCTATGATCCCTCGGTCACCGAGCCCGGCGAGGCAATCACGGCCATCAAGAACCGCGCCGCGACGTCTTTCTGGCGGGGGCGCGCGAAGCCCATGCGAATCGCGCCGCGCTCCGATTCCGCCCCCCCACCCCTTGCGCCGCAGGGGCTTGCATCGCTGGAGCGCACCAGCGCCAGCCTTGTCTGCGGCGTGACGTTCGACGACCAGCCGTTGCGCATGGCGGAATCCGACACGTTCCGCCGCGCCATCGACACCGTGGCGTTCGAGCTGAAGCGTCCCTGCCGCGCGCATGAATATCTGGGCTGGCCCCTTGCCCAGTCCGAACAGGACCGGGTGGACCGCATTTTCGGCGACACCATCGCCAAGCTGCGGCTGCGCGGCTTTTCCATCCAGCCGCAAAGCCCGGCTGCGGCCGGGACGGATGTGTCGGTCTTCACCGCGGACCGGATGGACGGAATTTACAACCGCCACGTGCTGGGCCTGTGGTCGGCGGGCGATGCCGGCCTTTTGCTGTTGATGTGCGAAACCGACGTCCCGGCGGCGGCGGCGCAGCATGCCGGCAAGGAGAAGGCGCAGAAAAAGAAAGAAAAGAAAAAGAAGGTCAAAAAGAAAAAAAGAAAACGCAAAAAGAAAAAAATTGCTCCCAAACCACGCGCCGGAACATCCGCGCCCGGAGTGGACGTGAAAAGGGAAGTAAAAAAGGAAGCGGGAAAGCAGATTGACGCGCCGGCTCCCGCCGCGCCGGAGGTCTTGAAAGCGCAGGAAGGCAAGCCGCGCGTGATGCCGGGCGTGGCGCCCGCCGAAGAGCCGGTTGCACCCGCATCCACCGCGCCGGAGGCAAAGGCAAAAGAGGGCGTGGAAATCGACAAGGCCATGCCGGCTGCCTTGCCGCCCGCCGGGACGCCGGTTCCGACACCACCCGCCGCCGCGCCTGCCCTGCCGGAGCAATCCGGAACTTTTGTGCCCGTGCCGCCCGCGCCTCCGCCCATTCCGGCCGGCGCGGCGGGAGCCGGCATGCTGGCCGCGCCGCCGGCCACGCTCACGCCGTCCGCGCCCGTATCCGCGCCGGAAGAGAAGAAAGCCGGGGACGAAAAAACCGGGGAGAAGAAGCCGGACGAAAAGGATGCCCACGCGGCGGACGCGGATGAGTCCGAATCGCCGTCTTCATCCCATAGCGGGGTGCAGACGATTTCCTATGACGATCCGCCGCCGCCCGCCGCTGCGGAGGGCGGCAAATCGGCGTTGGCGCCGGGAAGCGGCGGCAAGGTCAAGCGCAGCTTTTCCGGCGAAGCCCCCGCGCCGGATGAAAAAAGCGCGGCCGGCGCGGAGGGTGATTCCAGAAAGGACGAATCCCAAAATGCCGAATAAGCGCAAGCTCCGAACCCCGGCGCTTTCTGATAACTGATTTCTGACTTCTGACCTCTGAATCACGGCATCGCCCCCACCAGGCTGTCGGCATAGGGGCTGGCGTAAAGATGCCGGACCAGAATGTCCTCCGGCGTGGCGCGGGGTCCGTACAGCGCCCTGTTCCACGAAGGATCGGGCGCCACCGCCGTTCCGTCCAGCGACACGCCCACGTAAAGCCCGGCCGAGCGCGCGAAGGCGTAAATATCGGCATCCGCGCCGAGGCCGGTGGCGGCCCGCACGCCGCGGCCGATATTGCCGAGGCTGGCGCCCGCGTCGGCCCCCAGCGTCAGTTCATGGTCCAGCAGGGTTTTCAGGCCCTCTTCGCTCATGATGGTCAGGATCAGTTCGGATGTCTGCGCGCCAAGCTGCAGCCCGTAATTGATGCCGCCCAGGGTGTAGAAAGCGGGGTAGCTCCATTTGCCGGTTGCGTCGCGCGCCAGCAGAACGCCCGATCCGCCATGGCCGCCCAGAAAGATGCTGACCTTCACCAGCCGCGGCACGATCAGCACCGCCTTGGCGCGCGTGACCAGTTCCAGCAGCGAAGGATAATCGGGGTCCGACAACAGCGATTCAAGCGTGGCCTGCGCCTTCAACAGAAGGTCTTTTTGCGGCGTGAGGTCCGGCGGGCGGCGCTCGGCCGGGTCGGGTTCCATGCGAATCTGGCGCGAGGGCCCGTAATCCTTCGGCGAGGATTCGGTTGTGTTGTGCCGGTTCATCACCGTCGCGGCGAAGGCGGGCGCGGCCAGCGCGAGGCCGCAGACGGCCAGGATCAGAATGCGGAGCATCACGGGCGGACTCCCGAAGGCTTGAGGCAATAGGCTAGAACAGATCAGGCTGAATCGCAATCGCGGCGGAAAAAAGGCCGGCCGGTCATGCCGGTAACCGAATTATAATACTTCATGCAGGTGCAGCAGGTTGCCCCGCTTGCGGGCCCCGCGCACCGTCAGGAAAATGGTGGCCACCGACGCCGCCAGCCAGACCAGGTTCAGGGCCGAGGCGGTCAGCATCAGGGACCCGATTCCCCCCGTGCCCGCCGCCAGGGCCCGGAAGGCCTCGAACACATGGGACGGCGGCAGAATCAGCCCCAGCACGTGCATCCAGCCCGGCAGAATGTCCAGCGGGTAGTAAACGCCCATGAAGGGAATAAAGAACCAGCCCAGCATCCAGCCGAACCATTCGGCGCTCTGGCCGAAACGGATCAGAAGCGCGATCAGGAAAAAGCCGCAGACCGCGCCGCTGACGATCAGGTTGAGAAGAAGCGGCAGCATGCCCCAGCCATGGGCGAGCAGGTTGTAATGAAACAGAAAGCCGCAGACCGCCACGGCCGGAATCATGCCCACCGCTAGGCGCAGCAGCATCACCGCCGTATAGGCCAGAAGCTGCTCGAACCCGCGCAGGGGGCTGGTGTAAAGCGGGACGATGTTGCGGGCGTAGATTTCCTCCACGAAAGCCAGCAGCAGGCTGATATTGGGACGCAGGTAAAACTCAAGCAGGATCGAGGCGCCCAGCACCAGCGTGTAATCCGCCTTCGCCCCCAGCCTTTGCAGAAGATACATGTTGAAAAAGCCCAGAAACAATATGTTCAGCGTGGGCCAGTAGACGGCCTCGAACAGCCGCGGCGGCGAGCCGCGCAGCAGGAGGGCATAGCGCAGCACGACGGCGTAGATGCGGCGGAGAGAGGCTTTCATGACGCGGTCCATTTATGGAGAAATGTTACAAAACAGGAAACCCGAATTCCCCTCTCCTGGAGGAAGGGGTTTTGTGAAAGGGTCGTGAGGGCCGGAAGGGTCCATGGGGTCAACAAAAAAGACCCTCATGACCCTTGTGCCCCTTGAGACCCTGTTTCTGAGGCTCCGTCCCACCCCTTAATTCCCTCCCTTCCGCTCATGGCGCTTCCGCGTCTTCCGCGATATCGACCTCCACCTCGCCGCGCACCACGCGCAAAAAGGTCTCCTCCAGCGTCACGGTGGAAAAGCGGCGCAGAAGCTCGCGCGGCGCGCCTTCGGCGGCGATGCGCCCGCGGCTCATGATGAGGGCGCGGTCGGCCATGCGCTCCACCTCCGACAGGTTGTGCGAGGCCATCAGCATCGCCATGCCGGTGGCGTCGCGCGTTTGCAGGAGATAGCGCCGCACCCAGTCGGCGGTGTCGGGGTCGAGCGAGGCGGTGGGCTCGTCCAGCAGAAGCGCGCGCGGGCGGTTCAAGAGCGCCTTGGCCAGGGTCACCCGCGTTTTCTGGCCGGAGGACAGCGTGCCGTATTTGCGGTCCAGCACGGCGTCCAGTTGCAAGTCGGCGGCCAGCTCGCGGATGCGGGCCGAAAGATGGGGCACGCCGTACAGATGCCCGTAGATCCTCAGGACATGCTTGCAGGTCAGGCTGCCCGGCAGATCGACATAGGGCGAGGAAAAATTCATGAACGGCAGGGCGCGGTGGCGTTCTTCGGCCATGTCGTGGCCCAGCACGCGGGCCTGGCCGCCGTCCGGCAGGGTCAGGCCCAGGAGCATGCAAAGCGTGGTGGTCTTGCCGGCACCGTTGCTGCCCAGAAGCGCCACGATCTGCCCGGCTTCCACATGGAAGCTCACGGCGTCCACGGCTTTCACCGCGCCGAACCGCTTGCAAAGATTTTGGGCGATGATGACGGACATGAGAGGGTGTCGGGGTTTTCGGGTCATGTGCCGCGCCGGCATTTTCCCCGACATCCTAGGTTCAATGGACAATTAAACTCAAGTCATTGAAAAGACTAGGGTCTGAACTCAATTAGAAACGAATCAAACCAAACAGATAACTGCTCATTCCGGCGGAAGCCGGAATCCAGCAACCGCCGAAGGCGGTTGCATGAAGCCTCCGGCTTCATGCTGGACCCCGGCTTTCGCCGGGGTGAGA